>CAYRTF010000007.1:8160-19127 GCA_964427165.1 uncultured Actinomycetota bacterium
GTCATAGTAGATGAGACAGCTGATATTGAAAATGCAGCCATAGAGATAATGAATGGTGCAAGTTTTGATAATAATATCCTGTGTAATGAGGAAAAAGCTTGTATATGTATCAGGAGTATATCTGATAAACTCCTTTCAGCATTCAGCCGGAACAACACAATGGTGCTAAACAGGGAGCAGGCCGAAAAGGTAGCAGCCCTGGTAGTCAAGGATGGTGAGATCAATAAGGACTATATTGGAAAAGATGCACCAAAGATACTTAAGGATGCAGGAATAGATGCCGGTTCCCATATAAGACTGGCTGTCTTCGTGGCAGACTCAGAATCTCACCCGATGATACAGCATGAGCAGCTCATGCCTGTGCTTCCCATACTCCTGGTAGATAGTTTTGAAGAGGCAATGGCAGCGGCTGTAAGGATAGAACATGGATTCGGCCATACAGCAATGATTCATACCAGGGATATTGACAGGATAACCAGGTTTGGACAGGTCATAGGTACCACCAATTTCATTGTGAATGCAAGGTCACAGGCGATGGCGGCAGAAAATTCAAAAGGCGGAACAGCATGGACGATCGCCGGAGCTACCGGAGAAGGTAATACCACTCCCAGATCGTATACTAAAGAGAGAAGAATATATATATCCGGTGCTATGAATTTTGTTAAATAAAAGTATTTTTAGTGATTGCTTATTAAGGAGGCAAATTTAGATGAACGGCGAAGCTTTAGGACTGATAGAGACCAGGGGGCTTGTTGCTGCGGTTGAAGCTGCAGACACCATGGTAAAAGCTGCTAATGTAAAACTCACTTCAAAGAATTATGCCGGAAGCGGTATGGTCGAGATAGAAGTTACAGGAGATGTAGGAGCAGTCAAGGCTGCAGTAGATGCAGGTGCAGCGGCAGCAAGGAGAGTAGGGGAAATAGTCAGTGTCCACATAATTCCCAGGCCTCACGAAGAGCTGGATAAGTTTAATTCCAGGAAACTCGTAAGAGAGGGAAAGATGACTATTTCGACTGGTAAAAGTTCAAAACCGAAAAAGAACGGATAGATATGATAATGTTTCAGGGTGTAGCTTATAAATGAAGGCAGGGAAACTTTTTTTACTATGCTAGTGCCTATTGTGCAATAGTTTGATAATCAACCCAAAAAGAGTTTTTAATTTATGGAAAGATCTATAGGAATGGTAGAATTTAGAAGTATTGCTATGGGCATTGGAGCCGTAGATACCATAGTCAAGACTTCTGATGTAAGAATACTTGACGCCAGGACTTTATGCCCTGGAAAATACTATATTATCTATGCCGGAAGCGTAAGTGCCGTAAAGAGCGCCTCCCAGATAGTTGTAGAGGAATACCGGGATTTTATAATCGATCACGGTGAATTGTCGAATGTATATCCTGAGATGTTTTATGCGGTCAGCCAGACTTCAGAAATAAAGAATCCAGGGGCTATAGGAATAATTGAAACACTTACATCACCTTCCGTACTGATCGCTGCAGATACTGCTATCAAGGCTACCGATGTGGAGCTTGTTGAGATAAGGATAGCGCGAGCTCTCGGGGGTAAAAATATTTGCATAATAAATGGCGATGTCTCATCAGTGGATGAATCTATAAGAGCAGGGATACAGTATCCACAAAAAAAAGGTTTTCTGGTGGACTGGCAGGTAATACCCTCACCCCATGATGATCTATACAGGGTAATTTTTTAACCAGAAAGATTTGGAAAAAGAATGAATATTAAATTAGATTATGGCGAAGGCAGAGTAGAAGTCAGCATTGATGATAATAATTTACTGGATGTTCTGGAAAATGAACCGGTAAAACCCCTTTCGAATATCAGGGACAGGCTTATCAAAGGATACAGGTCGCCGATCGGCTCTCCTCCTCTGGCAGAACTTATCTCAGGAAAAAAGAAAATTTGCATAGTGATATCAGACAGTACCAGGGCGGTGCCTACTGATATCATCCTCGGGACACTTCTTCCCGAAATAGAAAGCTACGGCATAGAGAAGGATCTAATAACAATACTTGTAGCTACCGGACTTCACCGTCCAAACACTACTGAAGAACTCACAAAGATGATCGGCAGGGAAGTAGTCGATAATTACCGTATTGTAAATCATGATGCACGCAGCAGGGGGTCCTGTGATCATATAGGTAAAACAGGCAGGGGCACTCCCGTGATAATCGACAAGGTATATGTAGAATCTGATTTTAAAATCCTGACCGGACTTATCGAACCGCATTTCATGGCAGGCTTTTCCGGTGGAAGGAAAGCGATATGCCCCGGGATATCCTATATGGATATGTTCAAGCATTTTCATGGTCCTGCAATACTGGAATCGCCTGATGCCACAAATGCAGTACTGAATGGAAATCCATTTCACGAAGAATCTACAGAGATAGCAAAAATGGCAGGAGTGGATTTTATTGTAAATGTGACAATAAATAAGAACAAGCAGATCACAGGGATATTTTGCGGGGACCTGGAAGATGCATTCTATGCAGGTGCCGGTTTCTGTAAAAGTTCCAGCACTTTTGAAATAGAAAAACAGGCAGATATAGTGCTTACTTCCGGAGGTGGATACCCCCTGGACTGTAATCTTTACCAATCGGTCAAGGGAATGGTAGGCGCGATGCCGGCAGTAAAAGACGGCGGGATGATAATAATCGCTGCCAAATGCGCAGAAGAGATCGGGAGTGAGGAATTTGTTGAGCTCCTGTTAAGCGAGGATGACCTTGACAAATTCATGGGGAAGATAAGCAGTCCTGAATTCTTTACAATAGACCAGTGGGAGCTTGAGGAGCTTGTGAAAGTTAGAAAGAAAGCGGATATATATCTATATAGCGACTGCCTGAACAGCTGCAGCTATAATATTCCTTCCAGCAGCCTGATACTGGTGGATTCAATTGATAAGGCTATAAGCGCCGGGCTGGAAAAATATGGTCCCAATGCCACGATCTCAGTAATACCTGAAGGACCCTATACTATTCCTGTTTTTAAAAAGCGATAGATGCAGGTTCTATGAATATAGTTTTCCGGTGTCTCTGTGATCCCCTTGCAGGCAATGAAAAATCCGGGGATTAAAATTTTTTAAAAATTGTATTTATATAAAGAAAGATATTACGTTCAGGTCTTGTCCGGATGCAAATAATAGCAATATTATTTACTTTCGGAACACATAAAAAATTATTATAATATTACGGATATTGTTAAAAAGAGGAGTATTTTTTAGGATATGAAAACAAAAGATATGAAGAATCTAAAGGATATCGCTGGTGAAGAGAATGTTATCCTGTCGGAAGAGGAAAGATATTGCTATAGCTATGATTCGACAAGGCTGGAATATATTCCTGATGTTGTGGTCAGGGTAAGAAATGCCCGGCAGATAAGCGATATCTTTAAATATGCAAGTTCAGAGAAAATACCGGTGACTCCCAGGGGAGCTGCAACAGGCCTCAGCGGAGGCTGTCTGGCGATGGAGGGAGGAATACTGCTTCTCATGGTCGAGATGGATAAGATCCTGGAAGTAGATCCTGTGGATCTTTTAATGGATGTAGAAGCTGGCATAATAACTGTGGATGTTGATAAGGAAGCCAACAAACACGGCCTCTTTTACCCGCCAGATCCCGGATCATTAAAGTATTCTACGATAGGCGGGAATATTGCCGAAAATGCAGGGGGCCTGAGAGGTCTTAAATACGGTGTTACCAAGGATTATGTAAATGCGCTTGAGGCTGTTCTCCCTAATGGAGATATAGTAAATTTTGGGACAAGGACCGTAAAGGGTGTGACCGGATACAATATGGTAGACCTTATGACCGGGTCCGAAGGCACTCTTGCAGTAATTACTAAGGCAACTCTGGGTTTGCTTCCCATGCCTCCCGCAAGAGCAAGCTTGCTGGCGCTGTTCAGCACGATGGAGGATGCTGCAAAATCAGTACAGGATATTGTAAGCAATGGTGTAATAACCTCCACGCTTGAGATCATTGACCAGGTAACGATAAATGCTATAGAGGATTACATCGGGCTTGGGCTTGACAGAAGTATCGGGGCCATGCTTCTTATCGAAGTCGATGGACAACAGGGTGCTGTTGATGCTGAAGCGGAAGTCGTAATGAAGGCATGCAGGTCAAATAAAGCGGTCTCCTGCAAGCAGGCAGCCTCGGACCAGGAAAGAGACGAGATATGGACAGCAAGGAGGGCGGCCCTGTCTTCACTTGCGAGAGTAAGGCCTTCTACGATACTTGAGGATGCGACGGTTCCAAGAAGCAGGTTTGTTGAGATGGTGGAAGCGGTAAATGATATAGCAAAAAAGTATGATCTTACTATAGGTACTTTTGGACACGCAGGTGATGGGAATCTTCATCCCACAATACTTACTGATATGAGAGACGCCAGGGAAGAGAAGAAAGTTGAAAGTGCGATAGAGGAAATATTCAAGGTAGCAGTGGATCTTGGCGGAACGCTCTCAGGAGAGCATGGTATCGGAATATCCAAAGCCAAATACCTCAAGATGGAGATAGATCCTGCAAGCTATGAACTGATGAAAAGAGTAAAAAAAGCTTTTGACCCGGATAATATATTGAATCCCGGCAAGATGTTTTTGGACTAAATATAAATAAACATGATCTAGGAAATGAAGGAAAATGATAGAGAAAAATAAAAAAACAGGGACCAAAGGAAAAGATGCTGCGAGGATATTTAAGAGATATGATGATCTTTTTAACTGTTCCCGCTGCGGAAGCTGCACAGCATACTGTCCTGTTTATAAAAATACAAAGGATGAGGCAGTATCTCCGAGAGGCAAGCTCAGCCTCATAGAGGCCATCAGCCAGGGCAAGATGGAGTTTACGGACAAGCTGTCTGAAAAGATATATACCTGTACACTATGCAATTACTGTGACAGCGAATGTCCGAGCGGCGTGAAGATCACCGAACTTTTTGAAGAGATGCGCCAGGACCTGATAGATAGTGAGAAATATCCCGGGGCCCTTGACTTCTTAAAGAGAAGATTGGGCGAGGCATATAACGTGACCTTTGATACTAATGAAGGAAGGGCCGATTGGACAAAGCAGATCCCTGACAGCTCCCCGGAAGATTTTATAAAAGACACTGCCGAAGTAGTATATTTTGTGGGTTGTGTTTCATCCTTTTCTCCACGTACGTTTTCGATACCCCGTTCGGTGGTCCAGATATTCAAAGGCGCTGGAGTCGATTTTACTCTTCTTGGAGATGATGAATGGTGTTGTGGCTTTCCCCTGCTTTCTTCGGGTATGAAAGGTGAGGCAAAAAAACTTGCCGATCATAATATAGAGGCTGTAAATAAAAAAGGTGCAAAAGTCCTTATAACGTCCTGCCCGTCATGTTATCATACCTGGAAACATGAATACTCAAAGATTTCAAGTAAAAAAGCGGATTTCAAGATCATGCACCTGTCCCAGTATCTGTTTAAACTTATTGAAGATAAAAAATTAAAACCAGGACCACTTAATATCAGGGTTTCCTATCATGATCCCTGTGATCTTGGAAGGAATTCTGAAGTCTACGATGAACCAAGAAAAGTCATTGAGAGTATCCCGGGAGTTGAATTTATTGAGCTTGAAGCTAGTAAAAATCTTGCCAATTGCTGCGGTGGGGGCGGGAACCTGGAGTCCCTGGATGCAGGCCTCTCTGGAAGAATAGCCGAGTCGCGGGCAAGGGAAATAATCGCGGCTGATATTGATGTCCTGGTATCGGCATGCCAGCAGTGTGAAAGGACGCTGGCGGCTGCATTAAAAAAAATAAAAAAAGAGGCTAAACGGAAGATCAAGGTCGCCGACATTGCTGAGCTTGTATTTGCAAGTATAAATGCAGAATAAATTATCAATTTATTTTATAAAGTTATAGAATAAAAAAAAACGGAGGTAAGACATATGAAAATTGGAGATTATGATTTTCCTGAAGATCTCTATTATGAGAAAAATCATTTCTGGGCAAAAGATGACGGTAGTGGAAATATAATCATTGGAGCATCAGACTTTTTCCAGCAGCTTGCCGGAGAGATAGTATATATTGAGCTGCCAGCGGTGGGGACAAAAGTAGAGCAAAGCAAATCCTTCTCTTCACTCGAAAGCGGGAAATGGGTAGGGAAAGTTTTCGCACCCGTTTCCGGAGAGATCATTGAAGTAAATGAAGAGCTCGAAGATTCGCCTGAACTTATAAATGAATCCCCGTATGATGAGGGATGGATAGGAAAAATAAAACCGTCGAATCTTGATGCAGAGCTGGGGAATCTCATGAAAGTAGGTAAAGAGTTTGAAAAATTCATAGATGATGAATCAAAAAAACACTCAAAAGAAGATTAAGATAAGCATAGAGCCTATTGGCAGGAGGATCCTCCTTGAGGGGCCCACCAATGGCCTTGATGCGATACTGGATGCAGGTGTTGGCATAAAGTCTGTGTGTGCCGGTAAGGGCACATGCGGAAAGTGCCGCATCCTTGTAATGGATAAGGACAGGAAGCCGCCAAACAACCAGGAAACCAAAATACTTAGTAAAAGTGAGGTCGATCACGGCGTAAGGCATGCCTGCCAGCAAATATTCGACAGGGACCTAAAGGTCTATATTCCAGCGTCCTCACTCAGTGAAGAACAAAAGCTTCAGGTAAAAGGTGAGGAAATAGAATTCGATATTGATCCGCCAGTAAATAAGTTCCACCTAAAATTAAAACGGGCCTCGCTTGATGACCTGGATTCAGATTTTGACCGGATAAGGGATACCCTGAAGTCAGAATATGATATTTCCACTGATAGCATAGATATTGAGACCTTGAAGATAATGCCCGGGGTTATCCGTGAAAGTTCATGGGATATAACCGTATCTGTAAAGGATAAGGAGGTCATAAGTATTGAAGCCGGAGACAGGACGGCCAGTTCTTACGGACTTGCAATAGATCTGGGCACCACTAAGATCGCGATACTTCTTGTGGACCTGGTATCAGGGGAGACAATGGACAGCAGGGGAATAATGAATCCCCAGATAAGTTTTGGCGAAGATGTGATGAGCCGGCTCAATTTTTCGCTCCAGGGCCAAAAGAATCTTGAAAAAATAAAAAGTATTGTAATAAGAAGAATAAGCGAGGCAATAAAAGGGCTTTGCAGCAAAAACAATATTTTGCCTTCTGAAATACTTGAGATGACCCTTGTGGGGAATACTGCCATGCATCACCTCTTCCTGGGTCTTCCCGTAAAACAGCTTGCGCTTGCACCTTTTGTGCCTCTCACGAACAGCCCCATAGAGATAAAGGCCAGGGATATTGGAGTTGAGCTTGCAACAGGCGCATATATATACATGCCGCCTCCTATAGCGGGTTTTGTTGGTTCTGACCACCTTGCTATGATCCTGGGTACCGGTATTGATAGCAAGAAAGGTAATTATCTCGGGATAGATATCGGGACAAATACAGAAATAGCCCTGGTAAGCAAGGGCAAGATCACGAGCGTGTCCACTGCTTCAGGCCCGGCTTTTGAGGGCGCCCATATCAAACACGGCATGAGGGCGGCTCCGGGAGCGATCGAGAAAGTCCTCATCGATCAAAGTACTTTTGTTCCTGAGATCCAGACCATAAATGATAAGATGCCGACCGGGATCTGCGGTTCGGGAATACTGGATGCAGTAGCGGAACTTCTCCGGACGGGACTGATCGACAGGCGGGGAAAATTTAATAAGGACAATGAGTATCTCTGCCAGGATACTAAGGGTCAGTTCCAGTTTGTACTTGCCCGTTCAGATAATGATAATAAGAACTCCAATAAAAAAGCAGGCTTGGAGAATAATGAAAAAGCCGGTGAACTGGAAAATTCAGAAGCCAGTATCACCAGTAATGCGGAGATACAGATGAACCAACAATGTTATGAGAAGGACATCTCTATCAATCAGAAAGATATTGTTGAGATACAGCTTGCAAAGGGAGCTATGAGGACAGGTATAGAAATACTCCTGGAAAATGCAGGTATCAGCTTCAGTGATATTGACGGTATAATAATAGCAGGGGCATTTGGCTCATACATAGACCCTAAAAATGTAGTCAATATAGGGATGTTTCCGAAAGTAAGTCTTGAAAAAATCACACAGGTCGGTAATGCTGCAGGAGTAGGTGCCAGGATGATGCTTCTTTCAAGGATAGAGAGGGAGCGCTCAGAAAAAATAGCCCGGGATACTGACTATCTGGAACTTACAGTATTTCCGAGTTTTACAGATCATTTTGTGGCAAGCATGCAGTTCCCGGAGCCTGAAGATATAGTTTTATCATAGTATGGTTTTACCAGATACCTGGTGGTCACCAGGTATCCATTCATGTGTTTTGTAAGTCGATCGATAAATATTTTTGTGGTCTGATCAGGCTATTGCATTAGATAAGACTGTTAGAATATTCTGGGAAAGATACCTTAAGGTAGTATTATGTATACTAAAATACCATATAGGAATTAAATATATAATATAACTATGTATTCAATTATATATTTGCTAAAATAGTCAAAAATATAAATAAATAAATGCTTGAAATATTTTCATTTTTTAATACAATTCTCTTTATCTTTTTATAATTTGATATTTAAATAAAGTTTTTTAAAGAAAACTAATGATAATAAAAAAGACTATTAAGACATCAAAAATATCTGTCTTTGTCTCTTTCTATCTCATAGTTCTTATCATATGCGCAGGAGTCTTGACGGCCTGTGGTCCCAGTGTGGAAAATGGTTCTGCTTCAGGCAGTGAAACACAAAAATTAACTACATACAGCACAAAACTTCTTGTAGGCAGCGATACCACATATCCTCCTTTTGAATATCTTGAGGACGGAAAGATCATAGGGTTTGATATTGATATGGCATCAGAGATAGCAGAGAGGCTCAAAAGACAGCTTGAGATCGTTCCTATCACATGGGACTCTAGTTATGATATGCCGGAAGACATAAAGACCGATATGATCATATCGGCAGTAACGGGGGCCGGAGACAAAGAAGAACTGGCTGATTTTTCGGAGCCGTATTATATTATGGAATATATATTGATAACGCTTTCTGAAACAGAATTAAAATTGAGGGAGGATCTTAAAAATAAGAAGATAGGGATGTTGACAGATAAATCAGAAGACCTCCCGGCTCAATATCTTAAAGACTACACTATTGAGACCTATAGTGATGTCATCATGATGATAGAGGGTTTAAAGAATAAAGATATTGAGGGTGTGCTGATCTCCATTCCTCTCGGTAAAAGCATTATTGAGGAAAATAATGGCTTATTCAGCATTGTTGAAATAGTCAAATCTGAAAGAGAATATAATATTGTATTCCCGGAGGGAAGCCCTTTAAAAGATGAAGTGAACAGTATCCTGGAAGAGATGCAGGCGGACGGTACTTACCAGGAGATACATGATAAATGGTTTGCCATAATCAAATAAGACGCCCCTTTTTTAGATATCCTGACACACAATAGATATCTGCAATATTTGACAGCAAATAGCTCTTAATTTTTTTTATATCGGTGCTATAATAATCCATTAGTAAAAGCAAAATATAATAATTATATTTAAAGAATGGGGGATATATGCTTATTATCGGTGAGAATATCAGTGTTGTAGCCAAAGCAGTAGGGGAGGCCATAAAGGAAAGAGATCCTAAACCGATCGTCAATCTTGCAAAAGCACAGAAAGAAGCCGGGGCGCACTACATAGATGTAAATATCGGCCCTGCTACAAAAAAGGGTGAGGACCTGATGCAGTGGATGGTAAAGATAATCCAGGATGAGACCGGTCTTCCACTGGCACTCGATACAAAAAATATCAGCGCTATTGAAGCTGGCCTTGAGGTCCATAAGGGGACAGCGATGATAAACTCAGTTACCGGCGATCAGGATAAGCTTGATGCCCTGATGCCGCTTGCAAGCAAGTACAATGCAAAAATAATAGGCATAGCCCTTACAGATAAAGGTGTTCCGCCTGATGTGGACAGCAGGCTTGAAATAGTGATGAATATTGTAAGCTCTGCCATGGAGCACGGAGTTCCATTGGAGGATCTCTATCTTGATCCAATAGCTCTGCCGGTAGCCGTACTCCAGGAACAGGTATATAACTGTATCGAGGCCCTAAAAGTGTTCAAACAGATACAGGAGCTGATGGGACTTCCTGAACAGCCAAAGTCTACCATCGGACTCAGTAATATTTCCCAGTCATCGCCAAAAGAACTCAAGAGCCTTATTAACAGGACGATGCTTGTGATATTGCTGTCGCACGGGCTGGACAGTGCAATAATCGATCCGATGGATAAGGACCTTATGGATTCTGTAAAGACTTTTGATATATTGAATAATAAGACTCTATACGCCCATTCATATCTTGACTGATCAAGTATTGTTTGATTCAGCGGTCATATTGCGGGGGATAGCGGATTTATTATAATTTTCTAAGTAATTTATTATAAATTTTTAATAATTGATTATTTATTTATTGAACTTTGATACAAGTCTGTGCTAGAATGAGAATCGGGGTAAGCTAATGTAGGCGTCCAAATCTTCGGAGGCTTACCCTCCCTTTTATATTCATTTCCTATCTTTAGTTTTTCACAGACAAGCGTGAGTCCAAATAATAAGTTATAAATATTACATTAACTATAATATAATATAAAAATCAGACATTAATAATAATATTATTATATTTAATAATTGAAATATCCATATTATAGATACCAATGGTTTAAATGACTTATTATTTATAAATTTAACACTTTAGAAAGTCGATAATATGTAATACTATTCAAAATGTTTAAATTATATAATAAATCATTTTTTATAATATAAAAATACTAAAAATATTTATTAAAAAAAACATTTGACATTTTCATAATAAAATTACTATAATTCTTATATAAAACTCACTTTCCGCAGTAAAACCCAAAAACTCAACTGATTTTTTAATTCTACCA
>CAYRTF010000008.1:0-18545 GCA_964427165.1 uncultured Actinomycetota bacterium
ATTTGGGATTGCTATCCCGTCCATTCCTGGTACTTCCTACACCTTTTTTACTTGACATGGTCCGCTCCTATTTTCCAGTCTTTATCTTATCAAAATGGAGTACAGTCAAAAGCTGCCTGTGTCCAACTTTCCTATTATATCTCTTTTTTGCCTTATGTTTGAAGGCAATTACCTTATCGCCTTTTATCTGTTCTTTTATAGTTGCTTCCACTCTGGCATTCTTAACACCTGGCGCGCCTACTGAGACCTTGCCTTCATCACTCAAAAGGTTTATCTCGTCAATGATCACCTTATCGCCTTCCCTGCCTTCTATCCTGCCGACTACAATGTCTTCATTCTCCTCAATTTTATACTGTTTTCCACCAGTTGTTATGATCGCGTAAATAATGGCCTCCTAATATAAACTCAAAGTCACCCCTGAGAATAAGTTTTTTTAAAAATCACAAATTGAAATCTTAGCACATCTTTTAGATGGCTGTCAATCAGTATTTAAGTAATAATCTCAGCTACGGCACTTGTTTTGGATACTGACTTTATTCTGACCTTGACTCTTTCACCCAGATACTTTCCACCGCCTATGACCTGTACGATATAGCCATCCAATCTTGATATTGCATCATTTCTATTATGAAGATACTGCTCCTCGATGACCAGGTCTATCAGATCACCTACCCTGCAGGGTCTTGCCGCTTCCTTTATTTGCCCGACAGAACCCTCTGCTATTAAAAGAAAAGTATCAAGCGGGAGTTTAGGATCGCTTTGTATCGCAATATATCTTTTAGTGATGCTTTCAAGGTGTTTTAGATTCTTGCCGTCCTGACCGATTATAAGAGCTGCCACATCGGAATTAAGTTTAAATAGAAACCCCTTGTTTTTACTCTCCCGTGCAAGCTTCCTTACTTTTCTTTCTATCTCGAGTCTTATGGTCTCTTCGGACTTCACAAAACCTCTTCCTTCACAGCATGGGCATACCTTGCACATGGTCCCAAGTATCCCATCAGATACATTTTTTCTGGTCATCTCCATAAGTCCCAATTTTGAGAATTTGAGTATCTCGGTCTTTGTCTTATCATTTTCCAGGCATTGCTGGAATCTCTTGGCAACCTTATTGCGGTCCCTCTCTCCCGTCATATCAATAAAGTCGATCACTATTATACCGCCAATATCCCTTAGCCTGAGCTGATTTGCTATGGTCTCTGCCGCCTCAAGATTAGTGCGCAGTATGGCCTGGTTTGAATTCTTGCCCGAAGTATATTTACCTGTATTTACATCAATAGCCGTCATGGCCTCGCCGTGATCTATAACAATAAACCCTCCGGACTTTAACCATACTTTTCTCTCAAGCGCACTTTCTATAGTTTCATTGACATTAAACTCCTCAAAAAGACTCTCCTGCCCATGATGCACTATTATATTGGAAAACTTTACTCCTACTGTACTAAAATACTTGCTTATGTCCCTTTTAGTGGCTTTTTTATCCACGTATATTGCATCAAAATCCTCATCGAATATATCCCTTAATAGCTTTTTAACCATTGTCTGTTCCTGGGATACAAGGGCAGGTTTTTTCCTTTTTGCACTGTTCCTGCTTATCTGGCTCAGTTTCCTTATAAGTATTTTGAGGTCCTTCTTAAGCATATACTTATCTATCCCCTGGGCAGCGGTCCTTACGATCAAGCCGAAATCCTTTGGCTTTATCTCCTCGGCAATCTGTCTCAGTCTTTCTCTCTCTTCCTCATTCAGTTTCTTGGAAACCCCTACCCCGTCATTGAATGGAGCCAATACCAGATAGCGTCCGGGAATAGATATGAAAGTAGTGAGTCTTGCACCTTTGGTCTTCATAGGGTCCTTAGTCACCTGGGCCAGTATCATCTGGTTGGCCTTGAGGACATACTGTATTTTCTTAGGAACATCCTTGCCCTCCTCAAGCTCGCTGTCATCGAATCCCACTTCATTTACATAAAGGAAAGCATTCTTATCTTCCCCTATATCGACAAAAGCCGCGTCCAGGCTGGGAAGTACATTCTTTACTTTACCCACATAAATATTTCCCACTATTGATTTCTTGTTTTTCCGGTCAAAATAGAGCTGGACCACACGCCTGGACTCAAGCAAGGCGACCCTGGTCTCATTCCGGTCGGAACTTATTAACATTTCTTTCTTCAATTTCTTTAATTCTCCTCTGCTTAAAATTAAAAATTCTTATATAAAACTATTTTTATAAACTAAATCTGCTTAAAAAACCCGGCCTGACTGGTAAACAGCCATAACCGTCAAGCCTCCTTGCCGTATAGATAATATACTATGACAATATTTCAAACGGAGTAATAAGTCTCTCCCCACATATCATATATAATTCTTCTTTAATTATCTTTATATTGCCTATGCATTGCTCTTTGCAAACTTTATCCAATAAAACCTTAAACTCCCCAAATTTAAAGACTTTTGATTCTATACCCTTTAGAATTTTAGCATATCCGTATAAATTTAGAACTACCGGGCTGCCGTTATCATCATCTTCGCTCTTTTCAAATCTGTATATCCCAGCGGGAGCCTGCCCGTTTTCATCTGATAGCAAGCCGGGCAGATCATTTAAGATATCCATTTTTTCCTTACCAGTATTGCAGGAGCCAGGATATAGACAATATTTGATTATGTCGGTCTGGCTCATGATGCTCTTGACTGCAGATAATACCCTTGCAGCTTTTTCAATTTTTAATCTCTCCTGAAGGGCATTGTTTAATCTTATTAAAAAATCTTTTGGTTCCAGGTCATCTGTCAGTATGATGTCTCCATATTCAGCATGACTCTCGATCCCCAATGGCGTAGGGGGGCCAAGGCTCATCTTTGGTTTTGGATTAAAACCTTCTGAATATTTTACGCTTATCTTTGCCCTTCTTATTGCTCTTGATATTATGGAGATAATATCAAGATGAGAAAAATACTTATAAGATCCGGTCTTTGAAAACTTAAACCTTATCTTGCAGGGCATCTCACCCTGAACTGTTTTTTGACTATTTTTATTTTCTTTATTCATTTATAAGTCTGGCTGCCCTATTATGCTCAGATATTAAAAAATCCCTGCTTATTCCCATATCGATATTATCCCACGGGAGGATCTCCCCCAGTGAATGCCCCCTGCTGGTATAGAATTCTTGTTCCAGGTCCCGGCTGTTAAAAGCTTCCTGCCAGGCGTCCGGATCAAATATATCCGTCCAATTATCAAATTTTGCACCCCTTTGCCAGGCTTCTTCAATTACTTCGCACATCCTGGTGTCCCCCCTTGAAAGTGCGCATTCCAGCCTGCTTTTTTCCGGCTGGCTCCAGGTGACATTTATGGACCTCTTTGGGATATTATCCAGGATAATCTTAAATTTTTCTTCCATTACCTCTATCCGGTCCTGTGCGGCCCACTGAAACGGTGTGAAAGGTTTAGGATTAAAAACATTTATGCTCACATTTATATTTAACCTTCTTCTCTTCCTGGGCGGCATATTCACCCTGGCAGTGCCTGCGATCCTTTCTACCAGGTGCGCTATGGCAAGTACATCCTTCTGGCTTTCTCCGGGAAACCCTATCATAAAATACAGCTTTACCTTTTCCCATCCGCTGCTAAAGGCAGTACGGATACAATCCATTACCTCCTCTTCAGTAATATTCTTATTTATAATATCCCGCATCCTCTGGCTTCCGGCTTCAGGGGCAAATGTGAGTCCCGTCTTCCGCCCGCCCTGCATAAGCGAGGCAAGAGATATATTGAAGCTGTCGAGCCTGAGTGAGGGAAGTGATATGGAAAGCCTCCCGTCTCCAGATTTTTCCAGCACGCCTTTCACAAGACCATTAAGGTACTTGTAGTCAGCTGATGATAATGACAGGAAGGATATTTCATCATAACCGGTATTTGAGAGCCCTTCGCTGCACTGGTCTATAAGGGTTGCGGCCCTTCTCTTCCTGACGGGCCTGTAGATAAATCCAGCCTGGCAAAACCTGCACCCCCTGGCGCATCCCCTCATTATCTCTACTGCAAAGCGGTCATGTACAGGTTTTATATTGGGGATTATGGGCATTTTTACTACCCCAAAGCTATCAAGGTCTTTAAGGACCGCTTTCTTTGCTTTGACAGGAGGATCTATCTTTTCAATCCGGCCGTCAGGAAAATAATAGAATTTATAAAATGATGGTATATAAACACCATCAATGGAAGATATTTCCTTCAGGAACCATTCTTTTCCCCTGTTTTTTGCTTTATAGGCTCCGACCCTTTCAAGCACAGGGATGATAGCTTCTTCTCCGTCTCCTATGACTATAAAATCCATAAATGCAGATACCGGCTGCGGGTTGGCCATGGCAGGACCGCCTGCACATATAAGGGGGTAATCCGGTCCTCTTTTTTCTGCATGCAGAGGAATTTTTCCAAGGTCAAGCATATTAAGCATATTTGTATAGAGCAGTTCGTGCTGAAGGCTGAAGCCCACAATATCAAAACAGTCAAGGAATATGCGGTTCTCCAGTGAGAATAGTCTTATACCGGTCTCCCTCAGGCGCTCCTCAAAATCGGCCCATGGCGGAAATATCCTTTCAGCAGAAAATTCGGAGCGGCTATTTATTATATCATATAGTATCTGGAGGCCGAGATTTGGCATACCGATCTCGTATATATCAGGGAATGCAAGACCGCATGCAACACTACCCGGGATACTCTCCAGGTGTACCGGATCTTTGCTGGAGGTCCCTATCTCATGATCTACATACCTCCCGGGTTTTTGTATATCACAAAGAAGTTTTTCAAGCTTCGGGTATTTAAGTGTTTTTATCTTTTTCATATACATCTTACTCCGGCACCGGATCTATTCATTCGAAAAATCATCATATGCGATCTCATGATCCCTCCTCGTCTCCTTATATATATGGATATTTGACACCAGGGCAATGCCGAAAAAAGTAGAGACAAGGCTTGATCCCCCGGAACTTAAAAAAGGCAGAGGTATGCCGATAATGGGCATTATCCCTATGGTCATCCCTATATTTATAATAACCTGTGAAAGTATCATAAAACCAATACCGGAAGCGAGCAGGAGGCCAAAGCTATTATTTGAGCTGGAAGCGGTCCTAAAAGACTTCCATACGATAAAGCCCAGTACCGCAATCACCATAAAAGCCCCGATAAATCCCATCTCTTCTCCTATTACCGAGAATATAAAATCAGTATGATGCTCGGGCACATAACTTAAGTTTGTCTGTTTGCCCAGGAAAAGACCTTTCCCCGCAATCCCTCCGGAACCTATAGCCAGTTTGGACTGGTATAGATTATATCCTGCACCTTCAGTAGAAGCATCCGGTTTCAAGAAGACAAGGATCCGGTCGAGCTGATACTGCTTTATTATCCCCGTCTTGAGAGCACCAAAAAACCCTCCGGCAGTAATTGCGATTATCCCCAGAACATAAAGGAAGTTGGCCCCGGACACAAAAAGCATTCCAATAAATATGATAAAGAAAATCAGGGCCGTGCCAAAATCAGGCTCAAGCAGTACAAGAAATATAAATATAAAAGCCAAAATAGTGGAGAACAGCACTTTACTTGCAGATATACGGTCGACCTTCTCTGCCTTTTTCTTTGAAAGTATTGCTGAAAGAGTTATGATCATAAATATTTTTGCAAATTCCGAAGGCTGCACAGGAAAAAATCCCAGGTCTATCCAGCTCATAGAACCATTAACCTCGTATCCGAACATTAGGACAGCGATAAGAGCTATTATTCCCGCACCTGCGGATATCCACCAGAAATCCCTGATCTTCCTGTAATTTACAAACTGCAATCCTGCAAATAAAAAGACTCCTGCTCCAAGAAAGATGGACTGCCTCTTAAGATAGTACTGCGGATTACTCACCCCTCCGGGCATCGAGGTCCTTGTCGCACTGTATATTATGATCACACCGAATATTGATATAGCAAGAATTGCAAGAAAAAATATAAGGTCGAATTTTATTCTCCGCCTCTTCCTGTCAGTATTTATATCATCTATAAATGGATTATTTTTTTTAGTATCATTTGTATACATCTATATTCCCGCCAATTACATTTTCAACCCTGGTCAAGACCAAACAGGTATCTGTATATCTTTTCTGCAATGGGCGAAGCATTGCTTCCTCCGCCGCCGGCCTCTTCAAGCATAACTACGATGACATATTCCGGATTTCCTATGGGACCATAACTTGCAAACCAGGCATAATCCTGTTTACCTGCTACCTCAGCAGTTCCCGTCTTTCCTGCTATCGGTATTTCTTTCAATGGAAAATTCCTGAAAGTATAAGCTGCCGTACCCCCTGGACTTGTGACCTTTTCAAATCCATCTTCGATTATTTCCAGATAATGTTCGTTAAGGTCTATTTCTTTCCAGTTCAAAATAGTGCTCCCGGTAAAAATCTCTCCCCCGGGATCCTTGATATCTTTTACCAGATGAGGTTCATATTGTATCCCCCTATTAGCCGCTGCAGCATATGCCACCGCCATCTGAAGAGGTGTCACAAGCATATCACCCTGGCCTATTGCCATATTTACAGTATCACCGGGAAACCAGACAGTGTACTCAACCGCATCTTCAAAATATTCCTTTTTCCACTCCCTGTCAGGCACCCTTCCCTCGTCTTCAAAAGGCAGATCTATGCCGGTAGCCTCGCCAAAGCCAAAATCCCTGGAATATTTTTGTAGAAGCTCCCCTGCGTTTTTGAGTTTTACATATAGCCCATAACCAACTTCATAAAAATATGAGTCGCAGGAATTCATGATAGCTCCCCTCATATCCAAACTTCCATGCCCTGTTTTCTTCCAGCAAAATTTAGGAAAGTCAGGCCCCAGACCATACCAGACCCCGGAGCAAGAGAGCCTGCCGTACTCACTTACGATATTTTCCTGGAGACCCGCATATGCAGTGACCAGCTTAAAAACAGATCCGGGAGCATAGGACATGACTGCGCGGTTATTGAGAGGATAGTGGTTTTCCGCATTATTCAGGTATGCCCAGTCTTCAGAAGAAATACCCCCTGAAAAAACACCAGGATCATAGGTCGGAAATGATGCCATTGAAAGTATTTCTCCATTTTTTGCATTAAGGACGACTACCGCCCCTCCCGGAACATTATAATGCTCATCAGAATTCTTCAATGTCTTATCCCTGACTTCGATTATCCTGCTATGGAGTATTTCCTCAGTAACTTTCTGTAGATCTATATCGATAGTAAGGTAAAGGTCATTTCCTCTTTCCGCAGGTATTTCTTCCCTGATACTTACGGGCCTTCCAAGGGGGTCGACCTCGTATACTATACTTCCTTTTTTTCCTCTTAATGTATTCTCATAATACTCTTCAAGACCGGTAAGTCCTATCTGGTCCCCTCCCGAATATTTATCACTGTAAGGTGCCTGGGCCAGTTTCTCCTCATCGATCTCGCCGGTATATCCAAGAATATGTGAGGCAAGTACACCATATGTGTATTCTCTTAAATATACATCTACTACTTCTACCCCCGGGAGACTGCTTTTATTTTCCTTCAGTGCGATTATCACGGGTTTTTCTATCCCTGTTTTTAAAAACACTCTTTCCAGATAAGAGATATCAGCATTCTCAAGTTTTTCGGTGATCTCAGCTGTATCCATATCAAGATAATCCCCAAGAAGTTCGATCGCCTTATTATCTGAAAGCAGCTTATGCGGCTCTACTGCGACAGCTGCGACAGGAATGCTCCTGACAAGCAACTTGCCATTACGGTCATAAATATTTCCTCTTGGTGCTGCAATGAACTGCTGCCTTGCAATACTTTCCGATGCCATCTCGGCATATAGTTCCCCGCTTATTACCTGCAGGAAATACAGCCTGAGCACCAGTGCCGCAAGAAAAATAAATACGGCATATACTATTATTCTAAGTCTTATTCTTGTACTTGAATTCAAATTCTTCCAATCCCCTGCTTATTCCTATCTTTATTGCCGGGTAGAATATTATCATAAGGAGTATATTAAAGACCGGCAGTATCAATAACTCCAGACCCATACCCGGCAGATCTACCTGGTAGTTGAATAGAAATCTTATGAGGTTTGTTATGACGAGATTTGCCTCTGTTACAATAAAAACCAGAAATATCTGTGAGGTCAGTTTACTTCTAAACCCGGCTTCAACAAGCTTCCAGACAATAAAGGCATCAAGTGCATATACCAGTGCAGACATTCCTACAAGGTCGCCTACCGCGAGGTCCAGGATAAGCCCTGCGATGAAGCCAAAGATGATGCCGTAGAACGCACCATCCAGGAGTGTTATGGCCACTATAGCTATAAGCACGAGATCAAAACTTATAAAGTACATCTCCAGATGTTCAAAAAAAGCTACCTGTACCATCAGTGCTATTATAAGTAATGCGAAATGAAGTATTTTATTAATTGTCTTCATAAAAATAGATCTTTTTAAACCCTATAAATAATACCTGTAATTGCATTAATCTTATTATTACTTTATCACCATCAAATATTCCAGATCCCTAAAATCTTCAAAAGGTTCTATTACTATCTTCAGATAAGGACTTCCTGAAACACGGGAGACCTCCTGTACGCGGCCTATCAAAATATCGGGCGGTAGATACTGGCCGTATTCAGATGTCACAATAATATCGCCTTTATAGACCTCATCATCTGTTGATATATAATGCAGATAGATCGTTCCGTCCTGACTTCCCTCTATAAGACCAAGCTTCCTTGATGAAAGTATCCTTGCGCCAAGACTGCTCTGAGGATCGGTCAGGAGCCTGATGCTCGAGCTTTTATTGCCGGCTGATATCACTATGCCGCATAATCCATTTGTGCCCACAGCTCCCATGCCTTCAAGCACTCCATTGCTCGTTCCCGCATTTATTATGACTTCAGACTGCCATCTATTGCCGTAAAAACCTATTACTTTTACGGTAATAGTCTCATTATCCTCTCTTATATCAAGATCCAGCAGTTTTCTTAAGGCATCGTTTTCGATCTTTATACTTGTACTCTCTGCATAACTGGCCAGAAGACTTGCATTTTCTTCTTCCAGGTCAAGGTATTTTTGCCGCAGCCCTATATATTCACCTACCTGTGAAAAAAATCCTGTAATAGGACTGAAGAAGGAAAATATCTTACCTTGAACAGGTTCAAAAACATCCAGGGTCCTTGCCTTTATCCTTTCTGTGACACCCGAACCTCTAAAACTTATAGTGATTATGACCAGGCATAGAAAAACAAGGATGATGAGAACGATGATATTTCTGAATCTTCTATTATTTATCACTATTTATAAAATATTATAAAATTTATCCCTGGCTGCTGGTCCGCTGCTTACTGAGCCGAGAAACGTAAATACCTTTTTAGGGCTGTAAAATCTTCTACACATTTTCCTGCCCCCACTGCAACTGCCGCAAGCGGATCCTCTGCCATATATACCGGACAGTGTGTCTCGCGGCTTATTCTTTCTGAAAATCCCTTAAGTAATGAACCTCCGCCTGCAAGCACTATGCCTCTTTTCATAATATCGGAAGAAAGTTCAGGCGGGGTGCCGTCAAGAACCTCGACTATCGCATTGACAGTATCCCCTACCGGTTTTTCAAGAGCCTTTCTTATCTGCTGGCTTGTGATTATTATCGTCTTGGGAAGTCCTGTGACCAGGTCCCTTCCATTTATTTCCATCTTCTCTTCATTCTCAAGCGGAAATGCTGATCCTATTTCCATTTTTACACGCTCTGATGTTCTCTCACCCACCAGTAGATTATGATCCTTCTTGAGATAATAGATAATCGCTTCATCCATCTCATCACCGCCTATACGGAGTGATTGGCTGACCACTATACCTCCCAGAGATATTACGGCAACTTCTGAGGTACCGCCGCCGATGTCTACGATCATACTTCCTGTCGGTTCATCAATCGGAAGGTTTGCGCCTATCGCCGCCGCAAGAGGCTCCTCTATGATGTATGCCGCACGGGCCCCTGCCTGCTCCGTTGCTTCGATGACTGCTTTTTTCTCAACAGGCGTGATGCCCGACGGAACACAGATCACGATACGGGGTCTTGCAAAAGCAACATTCTTATGCACCGTCTGGATAAAATACCTGAGCATTTTTTCAGTTGTCTCAAAATCCGCGATAACGCCGTCCTTAAGCGGCCTCACCGCTACAATATTTCCAGGTGTGCGTCCGACCATCCTTTTAGCTTCCTTGCCTACAGCCAGTATTCTTTTCTTGTTCTTCTCTATGGCTACGATCGAAGGTTCCTCAAGTACAATACCCTTGCTCTTAACATATACCAGGGTATTTGCCGTACCCAGGTCGATACCCATATCCCTGCCGATCACATTCAAAAAAAAGTCGAACATCTGCTACTCCTTAGACTTCTACAATATTTTATAATTAAACTTTTCCAGCAGTCTTATATACTCATAAACCGGTACCCCGGCTACATTATAAAAACATCCGTTTATCTTCTTCACAAGTACCAGGCCGGGACCTCCTATATTATATGCTCCTGCCTTATCTCCTGTATCATTCTGTGAAATATAGTTTCTGATCTCACTTTCAGATAATTTCCTAAAATCTACCTGTGTAGCGCTGCTATCGTATTCATATCTTCCTGTAATGCTGTCCAGGACACATACCCCGCTTATTACCCTGTGGGTCCTGCCGGAAAGCAGGCTTATATACTCATATCCCTCTCCGGGACCAGAAGGTTTCCCAAGTATCCTGTCTTCTATTGATACTATTGTATCAAAACTTGAGATTAAAAACCTAAAGACCTCTCCACTGTGTGCCGCTGCAAACTTTTTTAAACCCTGCCCCCTGAAAACATTTTTGGCCTTGGAAGTACTGTTGCAGTACACGATATCATAAGGATCCCCGCTGCTCTCTTCATCACAATCCACGGGATTTATGATATCAAAATCAAGACCCATTGCTTCAAATATCTGCTTTCTCCTGGGAGAAGCAGACGCAAGTATTATTTTGGTCCTAAGACCTTCTTCTTGTTCCAACATCTGCAAGTAAAAATGCAATAAGCAATCCTATTATGGCACTGAGAGTAATATTTATATGTATCCCAAAACTGATGTCGATAAGATAAAGATTGAGGTTCAATGAATCAGTACCTACCTTTAGCCCCCTATCAAGTATCGGAATGGTATCAGCAAGGACATGCCCCAGGATCGCCCCTAACACTCCCCCGAAAAAGGTTATTAGAAATACTATCTTTCCTCTTCTTTTTGCCATATATCAATACCTGTCTTTATATAAAAAATATCTTAATAATAAAACTATGATTCCCGGCTCATTTACTGGTCCGGATCTCCAAAGAATAATCTGATCTCTCTTTCTGCACTTTCAGCAGAGTCTGAGCCGTGTATTGTATTTATAGTAATATCTTTTCCGAAATCACCCCTGATCGTACCTTTTGGCGCCTTCCTGGAATCAGTCGGTCCCATTAATTTCCGGACCCTGTTTATGGTGTCCTTACCGCTTACTACCATTATAATGACCGGACCGGAGGTTATGTATCTAAGAAGCGGTCCGAAAAAATCTTTTTTAATATGATCCTTATAATGCGCCGAGGCAAGTTCCTCATCAATTCTTGTCAATTTCATATTCTCAATAGTAAAGCCGGCATCTTCAAACTTTGAGATTATCTTTCCTGCAACCCTGCTCTGCAGCCCGTCAGGCTTAATTATTATTAAACTTCTCTCAATGCCCGAACTATCCATATTAAGTCCGCAGCCCCCGCTGCAGTTTTCACATCCGCTCAATACTCCTCACTCTCTATCTAAATCCAGTCAAATAAAGTAATACCTGTAATCGCTACTGTGCTGTCTTGCAATATGGACAGACCTTCCAGCTAAACTCCAGAGGCTTTTTACAGGAAATACATGTATTTTTTAACTTTTTACGGCAATAGGGACAGATCATGAAATCAGGTTTGACCTCATTGCCGCATGAGGGACAGCTGGAAAGTCCTGAATCCAATAACAGCTGCATCCTTTTTATCTCAAGATCTCTTTCAAGCACATCTTCTATGTATTCCGGCGGCCTGAGTATCAAATAGATCACAAGACCAAGGAAGTTAAATGCCAGTACGACCAGCGCCCAGAAAACTGCGGCCACTAGAGATGTATTCCTGAGTTTTGCATCCCTGAACGTCCAGTATACAAAAGCCAGCCATATAACTATCAGTATAAATATTGTCCCATAGATAAGATAACGCCATATGGGCAATCTGAAAAAATTCAGAACATTATCCACGTATCCAAAAAGATCCATCTATCCTCCAATTAAAAGTATAATTTTATTAAAACAAGATCATTTTATCATTTTTTAACATTTCCAGTTCCTCCACCGGCTTGAATTGCCCGGATAGTGTCAAATGATCTTATCCAGACCTGACAGATTGGTCGGCGAGCCAGTAATGCATATAATATCATTTGTGCCAGAAATTTTTAATGCAAACTTTAAAGAATTTTCCACACTGTCTATAGCATAAACTTCCGCCGGCATATTAATATCACTTGAGCTCTTTTTCATTATTTCCGCTGTCTCCTGCTGAAGTCTGGCCATAGAAAGGCTGCGCCCGGTATGGCTTGATGTGAGTATCAGCCTGTCAGCTGTCCCAAGGACTTTCCTTATCATGGTCCTATGATCTTTGTCTGCAAGGACCGCAAATATTATTGTCTTCCTTTTTGATCTAAAATATTTTTCCATTACCCTGGAAAATTCATCTATGCCTTCCGGATTATGAGAGACATCAGAAATTACAGGCGGATCCTTTCTGATCATCTCCAGTCTTCCCTTTATGCATATGCCGGCCAGGCGGCTATTCAAAAGGCTGCCGTCAAGCTTTCTATTTATTGTATCCATATAAAGTTCTGCAAGAACTACAGCAAGTGAGAGGTTTAGCGGCTGGTAATCACCGATAAGGGGGATCTCAATACCGTTGTAACCACCAAATATTGCCTCCAGTCCTATTTTCCAGCCCGACAAGCCTCTGAACTCCCTGGAGCTTATGATGAAATCCCTGCCGTATAGATACAGGTCCGCCTCCATGTTTGAAGCTTTTTTTTCTATAATATCAAGGACAGTACGATCATTAGAAATAGTCGCGGCCCGTGCTCCCTTTTTTATGACTTCGACCTTTTCAGCAGCTATTTCCGGAATGGTACTTCCCAGGATCCGTGTATGTTCGAGACTTACTCCTGTAAGTCCCGCAACTTTTGCATCCGCAGCATTTGTAGCGTCCCATCTGCCGCCCATTCCTGCTTCCAGCACCATGACTTCTGTGCCGCTGCTTGCGGCAGCTACAAATGCCATTGCAGTTATTATTTCGAACTGTGTTATGGGACCTCCCAGGTCAAAGCTATTGACCTCCTCAATATATGGATATATCCGGCCAAAGATATCTGTAAATCTTTCCTCTGTAATATCAGATCCGTCTATCCATATTCTTTCTGCATAACTGCTTATATGGGGGGATATGTGATAAGCAGACTTAAGACCCTGTCCTTTAAGTATTTCTGCAAGCATCACAGTGGTAGAGGTCTTTCCATTGGTTCCCACAATATGTATAAAATCTGTATCTTTATGGGGATCGCCCATTAGCTCCAGTATTTTATTGATCCTGACAAGAGATGGCTTTATACCGAATACAAGGGCATCATCAAGATATTTGCTGACCCGGGTAAAATTCAAAAAATTCCTTTTTATTATCTACTTTTTAATATTCTTTATCTTATCAAGCTGTTCGGCCAGCACTGCATTTACCTGCACGGCCTGCTTCAATTTGTCTTTTTCCTTGATGACTATCTCTTGTGGAGCTTTCTCTATGAATTGAGGATTATCAAGTTTTTTCTTGATGCCAGCCATCCCGGCCCCTATTTTAACCATCTCATCTGAGATTCTTTTTATTTCAAGATCTATGTCTACAGCATCAAGTATATATATATAGATATCAGTACTTCCTGTAGCAGTCTTTATATATCCTTTCCTATCTCCGGCATCCTTAAACTCTACCTTCTCCACCCTGGCAAGACTGCGGATATATCTGGTACTGGCAGCTACTGTCCTGCTCGTATCATCTTCTTTAATATCCAGGCATATATTCACTTTGCTGCCCGGGTTTATCTTCAGTTCGGATCTTATCTTCCTGACTTCGCTTATAATGTCAAAAACTGGAAGAACGGTATTTTCGGTTTCTTCGCAGATAAATGCTTTATCGGGCTGCGGGTATTCTTCTATCATTATGCTTTCACCCTGATGCGGGATAGCCTGCCATATCCTTTCAGTTATATGGGGCATAAAAGGGTGCATGGCCCTAAGGAATCGCTCAAGCACAAACCACAGGACGAACTGGCATGCTTCCCTGTCCTTTTCATCTGAGGAGCCATAAAGTCTCACTTTTGAAGATTCAAGATACCAATCGCAGAACTCACTCCAGAAGAAATTATACAGGGATCTGGATGCTCCTGAAAAATTAAATCTTAAAAGGTTTTTTTCTACATCTTCTATGGTAGAGTTCAGACGTGAAATGATCCACCTGTCCCAAAGATCAAGATCCATACCCTGGATGCTCTTAGCCTGGATGTCTTTAGCAGCGGACCGGCCGCCGGTCTTGTCCTGTCCGGCATCTCCGATCGCCGAGATCACAAACTTGGATGCATTCCAGATCTTGTTGGCAAAATTTCTTGTCCCTTCGATCTTTTCATCTCCCAGCAGAAGGTTTCTTCCCGGTGTGGTGAGAGAAGTCAATGTGAACCTTAATACATCGGCACCATTTTTATCAATTATCACCATCGGATCCACGGCATTGCCCTTTGATTTACTCATCTTCTGTCCGGTGGAGTCATTTACAAGAGGATTTATAAATACCTCTTTAAAAGGTACTTCATCCATAAAATGAATCGCCATCATGATCATCCTGGCCACCCAGAAAAATATGATATCATGGGCTGTTATAAGTACATCTGTCGGGAAAAAATGTTCAAGATCTTTGGTCCTCTGGGGCCACCCCAAAGTTGCAAAGGGCCAGAGGCATGAGCTGAACCATGTATCCAGGACATCTTCATCCTGTTTTAGTTTACTGCCACCACATTTAGTGCACCATTCCGGCCGGGTCGCGCTTACTATCATTCTGCCGCATGAACTGCAATACCATACAGGTATCCTGTGCCCCCACCACAATTGCCTGGAAATACACCAGTCCCTGATATTTTCCATCCATTCAAAATATATTTTTTCCCATTTACGGGGAATTATTTTTACCCTGCCATCACGCACGGCTCTAGTGGCGGGAGCGGCAAGTTTTTTCATCGCTACAAACCACTGCATGGAAACTCTTGGTTCCACAACCGTATCACATCTGGAGCATATGCCCGCGGATGAGGCGTGATCCTTCTTGCCCAGATAATATCCGCCTGACTTAAGGTCTTCCAGTACCTTTCCCCTGGCCCCGTACCGGTCCATACCCGCATACTGGCCCGCATTGGAGTTGAGCACCGCATCCTCACCCATTATATTTATCTCTTCGAGACCATGTCTTTTACCTATCTCAAAATCATTTGGATCATGAGCGGGAGTGACCTTTACCGCTCCGCTTCCAAACTCCATATCAACATAATCATCTTCCACTATGGGAATCATCCTCTCCATCAGTGGAAGGAAGACCAGGCGCCCTTTTAGCTTTTTGTATCTGCTGTCCCCCGGGTTTACCGCAACCGCAGTATCACCAAGCATCGTCTCTGGCCTTGTAGTGGATACTATTATATATTCTTCATTGCTGGGCTTCCCGGTTGCGCTATCTATAAGGGGATATTTTATATCCCACAGATATCCGTCTCTTTCCTGATGTTCCACTTCAATATCAGATATTGCAGTGCGGCATCTCGGACACCAGTTTGTCATATAATTTCCGCGGTATATAAGTCCCTCATTATAAAGGGATATAAATTCAGTTGTAACGGAATCAACATAATCATCATCAAAGGTAAATCTCTGGCGGTCCCAGTCGCAGGAACATCCAAGGGCCTTTAACTGGGATATTATTCTGCTTCCATATTCATCTTTCCATTTCCATACTTCCTCGACAAACTTCTCCCTGCCAAGGCTGTACCTGTCGGTACCCTTGGCTGCAAGGGATCTCTCCACAACATTCTGTGTTGCGATGCCTGCATGATCGGTGCCGGGGATCCATGTAGTATTAAGGCCCTTCATCCTTCTGTACCTGATGATCACGTCCTGAAGTGTATTGTTAAGAGCATGCCCGACATGCAGAAAGCCGGTCACATTAGGAGGCGGGATAACCATACTGAAAGGAGTCTTTGACTGGTCCGGTTCTGCATGAAAATAATTTTTTTTCTCCCAGAAACCATATATTTCATTTTCAAAACTTAATGGATCGTATTTGCCTTCGATTTTATCAACCATATCAAGCAGACTTTTCTTCACCTTTCAGGTATTTGCTTTCTTCTGAATCAATGAATAATTTCGGTTCTATTTTGTTTTCCACCACTTCCCTTGTGATGATACATTTCTTTATATCTTTTCTATTTGGTATCTCAAACATTATCCCCAGCATTATTTCTTCCATTATGGCCCGCAGCCCCCTGGCTCCAGTACCGAGCTTTAATGCCTTATCAGCTATGGCCACCAGAGAACTGTCAGAAAATTCCAGATCCACATCATCCATCTTAAACATCTTTTTATACTGCTTCACAAGTGAGTTCTTTGGTTCTACGAGTATAGTCACAAGATCCTCTTTGTTAAGATTTGCCAGTGTGGAAAGCACGGGGAGTCTTCCGATAAGTTCTGGTATCAAACCGTATTTCAGGAGATCCTCAGGCATTACATTAGGTAGAAGCGTATCGATCCTTTCAGACTTTGAAGGGATCTTTTCCGATATGAATCCTACGCTTTTCCGGTTCAGCCTTGTCTCGATAATGCTGTCAAGCCCGCCAAAAGAGCCTCCGCAAATAAATAAAATATTGGCGGTATTTATCTGCATAAAATCCTGATGAGGGTGTTTTCTTCCGCCCTGTGGGGGCACGTTTGCATCTGTACCTTCAAGTATCTTCAGTAATGCCTGTTGAACACCTTCCCCGGATACATCTCTTGTTATTGAAGGATTATCTGATTTCCTGCTGATCTTATCTATCTCATCAAGGTAGATTATTCCTGTTTCAGCCTTCTTGATATCAAAATCTGCAGCCTGAACAAGTTTCAGGAGTATATTTTCAACATCCTCTCCTACATAGCCAGCTTCAGTAAGTGAAGTGGCATCGGCAATGCAGAACGGGACATTTAATATCCTGGCCAGTGTCTGGGCCAGAAGTGTCTTGCCGCAGCCAGTCGGGCCCAGAAGCAAAATATTACTCTTTTGGAGCTCTACACCGTCCTTCTGGACGCTATCCTCATACCTCACTCTTTTATAATGATTATACACTGCTACAGAAAGGACCTTTTTTGCTGTCTGCTGCCCTACCACATATTCATTTAGAATATCATATATCTCTATTGGTTTCGGAAGATTCTCAAAACTTAATTCCTTATCTTCCTTAAGTTCTTCATCAATTATCTCATTGCACAGGTCTATACACTCATTGCATACATATACTCCAGGTCCTGCAATAAGTTTTTTTACCTGTTTCTGGGACTTTCCGCAAAAAGAACACTTTAAAAAATCATCCTTATTTTTTTCTTCACTGGACAAGTAAATGCACTCTCCTACTGATCTCTATCTTTTATTATTTTTTATATATTACCTCATCGATTATACCGTAGTTTTTTGCTTCCCCGGCATCAAGGATAAAATCTCTTTCCGTATCCTTTTCGACTTTACTGATTTCCTGGCCGGTATGTTTCGATATCACTGTATTAAGCAGCTGCCTTATCCTGACCATCTCCTTGGCGTGGATCTCTACATCTATGGTCGTGCCGGAGACTCCTCCTGAAGGCTGATGGAGCATCACTCTTGAATTCGGAAGTGAGAATCTCTTCTTCTTCTCACCTGCAAGCAGAAGTACCGCGGCGGCACTCGCAGCCTGACCGATACATATGGTGGATACAGGTGATTTAATAAATTGCATTGTATCATAAACTGCCAGGGCCGCTGTAACTACTCCACCGGGACTATTAATATACAGCTGGATATCCTTCTCGGGATCCTCTGCTTCCAGGTGAAGCATCTGTGCCATTATAAGGTTTGCGACATTATCATCTATGGCTGAACCTAAAAAGATTATCCTTTCCTTTAACAGCCTGGAATAGATGTCATATGACCTCTCGCCTCTACTGGTCTGTTCTACGACCATGGGGACGAGGTAATTACCTGTGATCCTGTCATTCATTTTTATCATCACCCTCTATTTTGTCTTCACTTTTTGGTTCTTTTGAATCCGGGATCCAGAGGGTTTTCTTATCTTTTTTAGCCTCTTCTTCCTCCGGGGTCCAGATCTTTTTCTTTTCATCAATCTTATCAGCTTTTGGCGCTTCTTCAATAACTTTTACATTCCC
>CAYRTF010000009.1:0-18149 GCA_964427165.1 uncultured Actinomycetota bacterium
ATATTGGCCAGGAGCTGGGTATTGCCTGTATAAATAATATATGGATACCTGATGGTTCCAAAGACAATACCGTTACCAGGCTTGAGCACCGCCAGATACTGAAGGATGCCCTTGATGAAATATTCGAGAAGGATTATCCGGAAGATAATATGATGGATGCTGTTGAAAGCAAGCTGTTCGGGATAGGCCTCGAGTCCTATACTGTTGGTTCTAATGAATTCTACTTTAATTATGCAGTTCAAAAAGGAAAACTTATAACCCTTGATACAGGGCATTTTCATCCGACGGAACTGGTTTCCGACAAGATACCGGCAGCCCTGCCATTTGCAAAGGGCATACTGCTCCATCTCAGCAGGGGTATAAGATGGGACAGCGACCATGTGACGACGCTTTCAGAGGAGATAATAGCTATCATGCAGGAAATAGTCAGGGCCGGCGCCCTTGACCGGGTGCATATAGGTACGGATTATTTTGACGGATCGATAAACAGGGTAGGCGCACTTGCACTTGGTGCAAGGACCATTAAGAAGGCGCTTCTTTTTGCCCTTCTTGAGCCGACATCCGTGCTGAGAGAGTATGAGATAAGTGAAAACTTTTTTGCAAGGCTCGCACTTCTTGAGGACCTAAAAATTGCTCCTGCAGGTGCGGTATGGGAAAAGCTCTGCAGTGATAGCGGTGTTCCAGGAGATTTTAAATGGTCAAAGGATGTCCTGGACTATGAACGGGATGTTTTAAATAAGAGATGAAGACGGATTTCAGGGTAATAGACACCGGCAGCTTGAGCGCTGCAGAGAATATAGCGCTTGATGAGGCCATGCTGGAAGCAAAGGCGGAAGGACTTATACCTGATACTATAAGATTTTTAAGTTTTAAACCCCACACGGCGCTTGTGGGCCAGTTCCAGACGGTGGAAAAGGAAATAAGGGAAGACTACTGCCGTGAAAACGGCATAGACATCAACCGCCGCATTACTGGAGGAGGAGCCCTTTACTGGGGCACAGGCGATGTAGGATGGGAAATATTCTCCGCCAGGAAAGGACAGTTCGGTGTATCCAGGGTAGAGGACTATTACAGGATCTTCTGCAGTGCAGTTGCCAGGGGACTTAATAATTTTGGAGTCAGAGCTTCTTTCAGGCCCAGGAATGATATTGAAGTAAGGGGCAGGAAGATCTCCGGTTCGGGCGGGACATCTTCAGGAGATGCATTTTTATTCCAGGGAACTCTGCTTGTTGATCTTGATATCGAGTTTATGCTCCGGTCCCTGAGGGTGCCGGTGGAAAAACTAAACTACAGCGAAGTCAATTCACTGAAGGACAGGATAACATGGCTGTCAAGAGAAGCCGGCTATCTACCGTCAAGGGATGAGATAATCGATGGGTTGCTCAAGGGTTTTACCGGTTCATTGGGTATCAGTATCTACCGGGGCGAACTGACCAAAAAGGAAAAGGATATTGCCGCATCAAAGCTCAAATATTTTGGCAGCGGGAAACATGTCTATAAAATAAAAGACAAGAAGAGCCAGTACTATCTCAAATCCATTACAAAATCACACAAGAGTGTAATAAAGTGTTCCGCCAATATAGATATAAAACGGGGAATGCTCAAGAACCTGTATTTCACCGGTGATTTTTTCGTATATCCCAAAAGGGCCATTTTTGATCTTGAGTCCAGGCTTAAAAATATCTCAATAAGGGACGGATGTGCGTCCGGGATAATAAAAGATTTTTTTAAAGGATACCAGCAACCCATATCAGGCATCACTGCAGAAGAGCTTATCCAGGTCCTTGAAAACTGCATTGCAAAAACGGACCTGAAAAAATATGGCATCCCCTTAAAATATTTTAATGACATATACCTTATCCACAGCGGATTTTCTAATAAAAATAAAATCGACTACCTGCTTCTTCCATATTGCGCCAAACTTCCTGAATGCGAATTCCGCTACAGGCAGGGATGCAGCTTTTGCGGGAAATGCAGCATAGGCGATGCCATAAAGCTTTCAAAAAAATACGGCATTAAGCATATGACTATAGTAAGCTATGAGCATCTTTATGAAACACTTCTGGACCTTAAGAAAAAAAGAATAAAATATTATGCGGGATGCTGCTGCGAGGCCTTCTATAATAAGCATAAACAGGATTTTGAAAAAGTGGACCTTCCTGGAATACTGCTTAATATCGACAGCACCACGTGTTATGATCTCGGGAAGGAAGAAGATGCCTACCGGGGGAGATTTGAGGGATTCACTAATATCAAACTTGACCTGGCCGAAAAAATATTTAAACTCATGACCTGATTCCGGAGTGTATATTTTTATGATAAAATAAAAGATAATCTTAATAGTAATAAACAGAAAGTAAAAGCCATAATAATCTCTTTAATAAGTTAATATTAAAAGATTCATGGTAAATAAAATGAATAGCAAGGTACAGGAATTTAAAAGACTAAGAAAAAAAATAGATCTGCAAAGCAGTCAAGATCTAGAAATTCTTATTAAGCAAGCCTGGGAAAAGGCGAGAGCTGCGGCTGAATTGATCAAAAAAGATTTTAGTGCCAGCAAGGTGATCCTTTATGGTTCATTGGCTGCGGACCGTTTTAAAGAAGGATCAGACATAGATCTATTGGTTGTGGGATTTAAGGGATCTTTTTGGACTATGCTTGTTCAAGTAGAAGAAATAGCTTCACCTGTACCTGTCAGCGTGGTCTGCCAGGAAGATGCTAATGAATCTCTTATATATGATGCTTATGAAAAAGGGGTGGTACTGTGACAACTGAAGAATTTTTAATAGTAGAGGCAGGATCAAAGAGCTCCTTGAATTGCTTCCGGATACTTCTGTATCCATAAAAAAGGATCTGGACAATTTTATTTATCAGATGAAAATTAATTACGATATTAATGAATAAATCATTGAGATGATTCTAAAATGCGAAGTCCTTATTGTGGGGGCCGGTCCTGCAGGGGTCTCCCTTGCCTCATATCTGGCAGGTGCGGGGATAGAATGCATCCTTATAGATAGAAAGCAAAGGATCGATTTACCTTTAAGATGTGCAGAGTATGTGCCTGCGGCAATAGGCGGGTTGTTTGAAGGCCCCATAGCAGGTATAAACTGCACTACAGTCTCCATGGATACCTATATAGATTATAAATATGCAAACACTATACCTTCACCGGGTTTCATGCTGGACCGTCCCGTATTTCTAAAGTCACTTGTTGATGGCCTCAGGGAAAATGGAGGAAAATTCATGCCGGGAGCGAAGGTCACCTCTTTTGATGATCATCCCGGGATGGTTTCTACAGCAATACAGGGACCAGGCGGGAAAAGGTCCGCAGTAAAATCAAAGATAGTGGTCGGCGCAGATGGCCCAAATTCTATTGTGGGTAATCATATTGGAAGCTCAAATTCCGGTTATGTCCTTGGGCTTGTAGAAAATATCCCTGTGACAGCAAAAAATAAAGATAAGACTCTTATCTTTTTCTCACCCGAAATAGAAGGCGGTTATGGATGGCTCTTCCCGAAGGGAGAAAGCACAAATCTTGGGATAGGCTGTCAGTTTGATGCAAACAGGAAGAACATCAACACGGCACTTAAAAAAATATACATGGATTTTAAGAAAAAAGTCTTTTTGATGGATTTTTTTGATCTTTCAGGATCTATGGCCAGGCTTTCACCGCCGGTAGAGGCCAGTCTTACTGCCGGGCTCATCCCGGCTTCAGGGATGCTTAAAAATACGGTATCCGGTAGTTTTATTCTTGCAGGCGATGCAGCAGGACTTACGAATCCCATTACCGGGGCCGGTATATATAATGCCGTGCTTTCGGCAAAGATCATCTCTGATATAATCCCCGGGGCTCTTAAGGCGGGAGGTCTTGATCTATTAACAATGATCGAGAAAGATTATGAAAACACTTTTGGCACAAGTCTCAGGCGGGCCGTGGAAAAGAGGAAGATTCTTATGTCAGGGTGGAATTCTGCCACAGGATCCGGTAATAAAAAAAGTTTTGAAAAGCTTATTATGAGGTGCTGGGTCTCTTTTAGGGATTATTGGAGACAGTAGCAAATTTTATGTCCATTAGCAAGTTGAGAGATGTTCGGCACTCATTGTGATGACTATTTATTATTTCAATTTATTGTATCTTTTAAGAAATAATTCAAATGTTTTCTTTCTTTTATTTCCCCTGCCCAGCTGGATAATAATTTCAATCCATCAGCAGTTATCGAATAAATTTTTTTTGCGGGTCCGGGTTCATCAGTTTTCCATTTTGATTTTATAAATCCATCAGAACTTAAAAGCTTTAAAGTCCGGTATACCGCACCGGGATCAGAGCCGGCCCCGGTAAAGCCAAACTCAGTATATTTTTCAGTGAGCTCATATCCGTGGGAGGGCTCTTCGGAAAGGATCAAAAGAAGAGCAGGTATCAGGAACCTGCTCGTCCTTGCATTTTTGCAAGAGCACCTGCTGGCAATCTCGATCTTATCATCACACATAATAAGTCCTGTTTGATACTTGCATCATTCTTTTATTTATTGATCTGTATACCCATGACCTTTGCGCCGTTTTTAGTTTTTAGTGATAGCGTGGCTGGTTCGCTGATAAGACACTTTCCCGCATCCATGACTGATTCTTCGGAATTAACCGTAACAGTAGCTCTGCCCTGAAGTACCAAGAAAATGACATAAGAAGCCATCTCGCATTCCGGTATCTTTTCACCAGCGGAGAGATTTATTATCCTGGTCTTAAATCCCTTTGAATGGTAGAAAACATTTTTATCCCTCTCTTCATACGGAAAAGATTTCATTTTATATAAATCAAATATTTTCATTTCAAGCTCCTGGATCAGGCATTCTCACCCGTTTTAATTTTTTTTCTATCTGTAAAGACTATTATCTTTTCAACTATTATACCCATCAGCACCACAAATATAATTGTCAGCACCAGCCTGAGCACTGTAAATTCTATACCCAGAAACTGGACCTCCATTAACTCCTGCGGCAGCTTGATGCATGCCCATGCTGAGATAAATATTATTATGTTTGATATTTTTGCACCCTTCTTAAGCAGGGCAACAGCCATTGGAAATGCTATATATATAGGTCCGGTGGGAAGCATTCCCAGCACTATGGAAAAAAAGATGCCTTTTGCTCCCGATGATCTGCCCATGTACTTTGCTACTGTCTCATTTGATACCCATACAGAAAAGAGCCCGATTATTATCATGACTGCAGGAAGAACCATGGCGAGCTCCACAAGATAGTTCTTTGATATGTTTAGTACCGGGCCGGTCTTATCCGGAAAAACCAGGAGCATAACTGCAGCTGCAATTAAAATTATAGCCATAGCAATATAGTCTCTTGCCATAGTCTTTTTCTGTTTCTGCTTATTCTTTGTCATTTCATTTAAATTTTTCATAGTATTACTCCCATGATGAGGGCGATTATTATTGCAAATATAAAACTGAATACATTCCTAAGTATGGTTATCTTTTTCCCCATTTCCCTTAACTCCAGAGGAAGGGTCACAACTCCGACCATGGTCAGTGTCGTGATAAAGGCGGCAACCGACATTATCGATGCACCTCCACTTAAAAGTGAGGCTGCAAGCGGAAATGAGATCAGTGCAGGAATAAATAAAATAGATCCCAAAACCGCGGTAACCAATATCCCCAAAAAACCAGCCTGCTCCCCGACAACTCTTGAAATTATCTCAGGAGGTAAAAAACCCAGTAAAAACCCAATGAATACCACAATTATGATCATAATAGGGAGTATCCTTAAAAAAGTTTTGAGTGCTATTTTCAAAGATCTCTTTGTTTTAATCTTATTTTTCATCACGGAGATGAGAAGCCATATCAAAGCGGTCAGGTTTATGATTATTGCTGTTAGATAACTTTTTATAAAATCTTGCATCCTGCAACCTCTTTATCCATATTTAATAACTGCACCAATAAGGCACAAATAAAAATTCCTCTAATATAACGTTTTAGCTATTATAGATGTATATAACATATAGATGTAATAAATGCAATAGTATATTATTTTATTATATTATTTTATTTCTTCTCATCTTAAATCATAAAAAATTATGCACTTTAATTTTAAATGATATCCTCATCTTTATTGTCTGGTAAAAGTATGGATTAATATGAATTAAAAGTAAAAGATCACTCACCGGAGTTGACAATAAAGACTCTGTATGAATAGAAAAAGATTTATGTTATTATGTATCAAATTAAGATACATATGATACAAATATTTCTATGAATACCAGTAGAAAACAATATGGTTTTTCTAAAAGACTTATTAGCCGGTTTCTCTGGCTAAAAGATAACTCCTGCTGGCAAAGCTAACCAGGCAGCTTTCCGGATACCTCTTTTTAACTCAAAATGGCAATATTTAAATAATAGTAGCTATAATTGATTTTTTTAATAAAATATTAAGTTTTTTTAATTTTATAAATAAAGAGAGTATTTTCTTCAGTGGCAGGCATGCAAAAGAAATTACTCTCTATTTTTTTAGAAAGCGAAGACATGCTTTATCCAGACAAGAATAAATATCTAGAACTGGCAGGACAGTACAATCTGATTCCTGTTTACAAGGAGTATATGGCGGATACTGAGACCCCTACATCCATTTTCCTAAAAGGTTGCGGTCTGGACAAAAAAGGATTTTTGCTTGAGAGCATAGAAGGGTCAAAGAACCTTGCCAGGTATTCCTTTATAGGGATCGGGTTCAGCAGCAGTGCAGTGCTTGAAGGCGGAGTCTTTAGCTTTAGACAGGATAAGGGTGCCTCAAGGAAGAAAAGGACCGCAACACCGCTTGCTGAGATCGAAAAGATAATGGATGGATATAAATTGTACCAGGATCCTGGATTGGATCATTTTATAGGTGGTGCAGTAGGGTATCTCAGCTATGACCTTGTAAAGTATTTTGAGAGTATACCTCTTCCCGGAAACGGGACAATGCTTCCAGAGATGTTTTTATACTTTACCGATCTTGTCGTAGTATTTGATCATCTTATGAACCGCCTGAAAATAATTTCCACCATAAAATCAGGTGACGGAGTGTCCCCGGACAAAGCTTATGATCTTTCGGTAAAAAGAATACTGGAGCTTGAAAAAAAGATAGCAACAAATACTGTGTCCTCGCTTGTCAATGGATTAGGTGGCAAAGAACCTGAAGATGGACCGGATTTCAGATCTAATTTTTCTACGGAGGATTTCAAGAAGGCTGTAGAGAATGCAAAAACCTCTATAGTTAACGGGGATGCTTTCCAGATAGTCCTTTCACAGAGATTTGTCATGGATGACTGCAGGGATCCCATCAATATATACAGGGGCCTGAGATCCATAAATCCATCACCATATATGTATTTCTTTAATTTTGGAAACTTTAATATGATCGGAGCCTCACCTGAACCTCTTGTAAAAATAAATGGGAACAAGATACTTACATGTCCGGTAGCCGGCACAAGAAAAAGGGGGGAAAATGATGCCGAAGAGGCAATGATAGTAGAAAGCCTGTTGAATGATGAAAAAGAGATCGCCGAACATAATATGCTTGTTGATCTTGCGAGGAATGACCTTGGGAGGGTTTGCAAGTATGGGAGCATCAAATTAAAGGAATATATGAATGTTGAGAAATATTCGCATGTTATGCACCTGGTATCAAGAGTCGAAGGAGAACTGAAAGAGAATTCAACGATCTATGATGCATTAAGGAGCGTTTTCCCTGCAGGCACATTATCGGGAGCGCCAAAGATAAAGGCGATGCAGATAATAAGTAAGCTCGAGCCTGACAGGAGGGGGCCGTATGGCGGTGCAGTCGGATATTTCGGATATGATGGAAATCTTGACAGCTGTATAACTATAAGGACGGCCATTGTAAAAGACGGGAAAGTCTATGTGCAGGCAGGGGCAGGGATCGTTTATGATTCTGTACCGGAAAATGAATATCAGGAGACGCTGAACAAGGCGGCGGCACTTTTTAAGGCAGTGAAGCTGATAAAATAAGAATATCCAGGATTCCATAGCGGCTGACCAGGCAAGAATAAATTTTAATAATATTATATGAGTCAGGGGAGATTAGTGAGACAGTATATTGAAAAAATAATATCAGGGAAGGATCTTACACGCAGTGAAGCCTATGGGGCCATGATCAGCATAATGGAAGGAAAGGCAAGCGATGCACTGATCTCTGCGATGCTTGTGGCACTTAGGATAAAGGGAGAATCCATAGAAGAGATATCCGGTTTTTCTGAGGCGATGCTCGAAAAAGCCGAGAAAGTGGTAGTAAGCGGCGGAGGTCTTGTCGATACATGCGGGACCGGGGGAGACAGCCTGAATACCTTCAATATCTCTACGACGGCTGCATTTATTGCTGCCGGTGCAGGGGTAAGGATCGCCAAGCACGGCAACAGGAGCGTTTCCAGCAGGAGCGGAAGCGCCGATGTGCTGGAAGAACTGGGGATAAATATAAACCTGGATGTTAAAGAAGTCTCCAGGTGCATTGAAGAGACCGGGATAGGTTTTATTTTTGCACCTATGGCGCACAGGGCGATGAAGTATGTTGCCGGAGTCAGAAAGGAGCTCGGGATAAGGACAGTCTTTAATATACTCGGTCCGATAACCAATCCTGCAATGGCAGGCGGGAGGGTGCTGGGCGTATATGATCCCGAACTGATAGATATAATTGCAGGGGTCCTTAAAAATCTTGGAGTGGAGAGGGCATTTGTAGTAAACAGTGAAAACGGGATGGATGAATTTTCTACGACCAGCAGGATCAGGGCAGCATGGCTCATGAATGGAGAGATCGAGAGAATAATGGTCGATCCGGCTGATTATGGATTTAATATGTCTGGCATTGGAGATCTTGAGGGAGGGGATGCTTCCCTTAACGCAAAGATCCTCGAAGATATTCTTTCAGGCAGGATAAAGGGTCCGATGAGGGATTCTGCAGTATTTAATGCTGCTGCGGCAATTGTGGCAGGCAAAGTTGCTGACCGGTTGGAAGACGGTATTGAACTGGCCATAAGGTCCATTGACAGCGGAGGGGCCCTGGTAAAATTGAATGAACTGATAGATAGTTCAAACAGGAAATAACTGATTTTTCACATGATGTATTGAAATGATAATTATAAAAAGCGGGATAAACTATTGAAATTTCTAAAGGAAATACTTGTCGCAAAAAAGAAGGAACTCGGCAGTATCAAGGCCGGATTTGCAGGTGAAGAAAATACCGGATGTGGTAAAAATACCAGAGGCAGCATGCCGGAGAAGCGCTTCATCCGGAATATTTACCCGGGCAGGATAAATATAATAGCAGAGATAAAAAAGGCCTCGCCTTCAAGGGGAATCATAAATATTGGCCTGGACGTCTCAAAAGCTGCCAGTATCTATAATAAGTTTGACAGCTTTATTTCCGGCTTATCGGTCCTAACTGAACCTTTATATTTTAAGGGTGACAGCAGGGATGTCGCACTGGCAAAGGAAGGCAATAGTCTCCCCGTGCTCAGGAAGGATTTCATCTTTAGCGAGCTCCAGTTGCGTGAAAGCGCCAGACTCGGGGCAGACTGCGTACTCCTTATAAGTTCTTTGCTCAGCTCCCGCAAATTGAAAAAACTTTACCGGTGTGCCGGTGAGCTGGGCCTGGATGTACTTGTCGAGACCCATCACTACAGGGAGCTTGTAAATGCAATCGATATGGGGGCAGGACTTATCGGTATAAACAACAGGGACCTTAAGAGGATGAAGGTTGATGATGAACACATATTGGGACTGCTTAATAGATTGCCTGGCGGAATCCCCGGAGGAATAAAACTTGTATGTGAAAGCGGTGTTAAGGATCTTGATCGTATTGAAAGGCTTTATAATATGGGTGTGGAGACATTTCTTATGGGCACCTATTTTATGCAGAGTCATGATCTTGAAAGCATACTTGACCGGACCGGGAAGGGACTGGCTGCAAGAGGACTCATATAGGCGGCAAGAGGTCAAGCAAATAGATCCGGGGCCCATAAAAATAGGACAGGTAATCGTTAAAGCAGACATGAGACCCATGTAAAGCAGGCTTAAGATCATACAGGCGATAAGGGGCTTATGTTGAGTAAAAAGTTTCATGGGCCAGTGTGGCTGAAGGAAATGTGATTTTGAGGGGTATATTATGGTTTGGATAAAAATATGCGGAATAACGAATACCGGTGATGCCGAGGCAGCGGTCCGCTGCGGCACAGATGCGCTTGGCTTTGTTTTTTCTACAGACAGTCCAAGAAGGATAAGTCTTGAGGCTGCAGGCGGCATCATGGATCACCTGCGGGATATTCCGGCGCAAAGCGGAAGGGAGAATACAGGGGGTAAGGGCAATAGAATAAGGGCTGTCGAAAAAGTAGGAGTATTTGTGAATGAGGACCCGGGAAAGATCACCAGCTTCACTAAGGAGTTAAGACTTGATAGGGTGCAGCTTTCCGGTGATGAAAGCCCGGGCTATATAAAAAGACTTAAGGAAATAATGCCGGACATTAGAGTAATAAAGGCTATCAGGATAGGAAGTGACGACAGAGATCATCCTGAACACAGCAGGGGGGATGTAAAAAGATTTGAGACTCTGGTTGATAATATACTTATGGACAGCTACCATCCTGATAAATATGGGGGAACGGGAAAGACATTAGAGCCCGGAACTGCAAAGAGATTTGGCTCTATGCCAGGATTTATACTATCCGGGGGACTCGATCATTTAAATATTGGAGAGGCAATAAGAAGTGTAGGGCCATATGGTATCGATGCATCATCAAGGCTTGAGTCCTCGCCAGGCAAGAAGGATCACGAGCTTATAAAAAGCTTTATAGAAGCAGCAAGGCAGGCCGCGGGAGTGGAACATGGATAGATTTTGCGGAAATGAGCAAATGAGCGCAAGACGATGTAAACAAATATTTATTAAGGTGGTAGTGTATGCATATTTATGGGTGCATGATATATATATCAGATAGTAGTTAAAAAGAATAAATATAAATCGATTAAAAGGTTTTAAGTTTTATGAATAAAAGAAGTGATAAAGGACCAGAAGAACAGGAAAACGGTTTTGATAAAGGATATTTCGGCGGATTCGGCGGCAGGTTTGTTCCCGAGATCCTTATAAGCGCCCTTAAGGAACTGGAAGAAAATTATTTAAGATATAAGGATGATCCGGGGTTTAAGGAAGAATTTGCATGCTTTCTAAAGGATTACATAGGAAGGCCCACACCGCTTTACTTTGCCCGGAGGTTAACAGAAGAGTTCGGAGGGGCAAAGATCTACCTGAAGAGAGAGGACCTCTGCCATCTTGGAGCACATAAAATAAATAATACAGTGGGACAGTGCCTGCTTGCAAAGAGGATGGGAAAGAAATACATAATCGCAGAGACCGGGGCCGGACAGCATGGAGTGGCAACGGCAGCGGCTGCAGCTCTTTTTGATCTCAAATGCAAGGTTTTTATGGGTGCAAGGGATGTAGAGCGCCAGGCACCCAATGTTTACAGGATGAAGCTTATGGGAGCCGAAGTGGTAGAAGTGCACTCAGGGAGCAAGACCTTAAAAGATGCAGTGAATGAAGCTCTCCGGTACTGGGTTTCCCGGGTTGATGATACTTATTATCTCCTTGGTTCAGTAGTGGGTCCTCATCCATATCCCCTGATGGTCAGGGATTTCCAGGTGATAATCGGCCAGGAGACCAAAAAGCAGATCCTGGAAGCCGAAGGAAGGCTTCCGGACCACATAGTGGCCTGTGTAGGCGGGGGCAGTAATTCCATAGGTATTTTTTACCCCTTTATAAAGGATGCCGGGAGCGTAAGACTAACCGGAGTGGAAGCCGGCGGCGAAGGGATCTCTTCCGGAAAACACGGAGCCACATTAAGCTATGGCAGGAAGGGAGTCTTTCACGGCGCCCACAGCTATGTACTCCAGGATAAATACGGCCAGATAGAAGAGGCTCATTCGGTCTCGGCAGGACTTGATTATCCAGGTGTGGGCCCAGAGCATTCATATCTTAAAGAGAAGGGACTTGCCGGATATGTATATGCAGATGACAGGGAAGCGCTTGAAGCTTTCGGGCTGCTTTCAAAGCTTGAGGGAATAATACCCGCTTATGAGAGCGCACATGCACTTGCATATGTAAAAAAACTGGCCCCTAAACTGGGAAAAGATAAGGTGATAATAGTAAATCTTTCCGGCCGCGGCGATAAGGATATTGATAATAATCCTGGATAAGATTGAAGAACTGGAAAAACATTCTTTTCATTAAATGATATTGATAGAACCTGGATAAATAATAAAGTAAAGGCAGGAAATGATAGAAAGCAAAGATAGGCAGGGCAGGATCTCAGAAGTATTCGAGGAATTAAAGAAAGAAGGCCGCAAGGCATTTATTCCCTTTATAACATGCGGGTTTCCAGATCTTGACGGGACACTCAAGCTATTTGAGGTCCTTGACAGGTGCGGAGCGGATATAGTTGAGATGGGTATCCCATTTTCGGATCCTCTTGCTGATGGATCTGTAATACAGAAGACATCCAAAACAGCCCTTGAGGCAGGGGTAAATACAGATACCGTATTTGAGACTGTGAGGACAATAAGAAAGACAAGCAGCACTCCAATAGTGCTTCTTGTTTATTTTAATTCCATATATGCTTATGGTGTTGAGAGATTTCTCTCAAGTGCCAAAAGATCCGGAGTAGACGGTATGATAATCCCCGACCTTCCTTTAGAAGAATTCAATAAATACAGGGTCCTTTTCGATTCAAGCGCCATTGACAATATAATGATAGCCTCGCTTACCTCCGGCCGGAAAAGGCTTGCAGATATTGCAGCTGCCGGAAGGGGTTTTATCTATTGTGTCTCTCTTAAGGGGGTCACCGGCATAAGAGCCGGACTTTCAGACGAGGTCTCCGATTTTCTAGGAACCTTAAGATCGCTTACCGACCTTCCTCTTGCCCTGGGTTTCGGGCTTTCAACTGCTGCACAGGTCAGTCATATAAAAGATAAGTGTGATGGGATAATAATGGGAAGCAAGATCCTGGATATAATTTTAAGTGCAGATGATTTTGATAAGGGGATTGAGGAATTAGAGAAGTTTTGTAGGGGGATAATAAAAGAATTGTAGAGAAAAGGATTAATTGCCTGAATAAGTTCGAGTCCTGCCCACAGAGCCAGTACAGGCTCTTCGCCAAACAACAGGGGGTAACCCGCTTATTAAAATAATCTGGATTAAATAAACATAATCTTATATAATCTTATATAATTAACTATTGTTATAATATAAGATTATGGATAAAAAATTCAATAAAAGACTAGAAAATCTATCAACAGACATATGGCAAAAACTAATAAAGATAGATAGGCTCAAAGGACAATGGATTTCAGGAGCAAAACTGAGCCCACAGGTTTTAGGTAGGCTTAAAAAATCAGTTTTAATTACTTCAACTGGTGCCTCCACCCGTATTGAAGGATCGAAAATGACAGATGAAGATATTGAAAGAATGATCAGGGGAATCCATATTCAAAATTTTAGAGATAGAGATAAACAAGAGGTAGAAGGATATTACGAACTCCTCCAAAATATTTTTTCGTCTTGGAAGACGATTAAGTTTTCTGAAAGTACGATTAAGCATTTTCACAAAGAGTTATTAAAATATGTAGACAAAGATAAAGAGCATAGAGGGGAATACAAGAAAACAGAAAATAAAGTTCATATGGTAAATGAGCTGGGAGAGTCTATCGGTATATTATTTGATACGACTAGAGCCTATCTAACTCCTAAAGAAATGCAAGAACTGGTCGAGTGGACAGATAAAGCACTGGAAAAACAGAATTATGAACCTCTTATTATTATAGGGAATTTTATAATAGAGTTTTTAAATATTCATCCTTTTAAAGATGGAAATGGCAGACTATCAAGGGTTTTAACTAATTTACTTATGCTAAAATCAGGTTATCTGTTTATGCCATATGCGTCACATGAAAAATTGATAGAGGATAATAAGCCAGAATATTATATTAGTTTAAGAAAATCGCAAAAGACATTCAAAACAAAAAAACCGGATATTTCGTATTGGTTTGATTTCTTTTTAGATATAATATTAAAACAATCACAAATGGCGGTTGATCTGCTATCAGAAGAGAATATAGAAAAACTGCTTTCAAAAAAACAATTACTAGTATGGGAGTATCTGCAAACAGTGGAAGAGGCGCCACCTATTGAGATTGCAAAAAGGACAAAAATAAAAAGGCCCACAGTTAACCAGATACTGTTAAAGCTATTAAAACTGGAAAAAATTGAAAAATTTGGTTTAGGTAGAGGAACAAGATATAGGATAAAATAAAAGTTATAGCTTTTAGAGTATATGGGGCTTATATTTATTAATAGTGATAGAGGAAAATAAAAATCAAATTCTGAGAGAAGCTGCTGGTGATTTTACTAAAAAAGCAAGCAATCTCTCAAGTGTTCTTGAGATAGCTATTGCAGGATCGGTGGCCGGTGGGGATCCCTATCCAAATGATCTTGATGTAAGCCTTGTTGTAGGCAATCTAGATGAATTGATACAAATATCCAAATATGCCAGACAGATGAGTAAGTACTATCACGGCTGGGAAGTCTTTCTTTTTGATAAGAGCTTACTGTATCTGGGAAGAGTGTGCCATCGTAGATAATGTCCTTCTCAATCGGTTGATTGTCATGTACCAGGGTGTGGGCGTCCGCCTCACCTGAGGATACATTCTGGATTTAAATATGACGAGAAGATTTTTTTACCCTCACCATTTGATATTCTATATACATCATTTAAAGAAAGCTATCTCTATTTTTCCTCAATATTACTATAAAATGTGGTCGGTTCAAAGATGAGAAGAAAAAAGAATTTATTGATATGAAGGATTACAATGGTAATCTTTTTAATAATCTGGAAGATTCCATGCTCTTTTTGCAGAACCATTTAAGATAGGTGCAAGAATAAATGGTCTTTTAAGAGAAGAGAAATGGGAAATACCGCTGGATGCTCTCAGGGAATCTATGCTCAATGCCATAATACACAGGGATTATTCTGTTAACAGTTTTGTGTACATAAAGTTTTATGATAAGAAGATTGTTATCGCTAACCCTGGGAGACTGCCTGAAGAATTATCTATTGATGATCTTTACAGAGAACATGAGTCAAGATTAAGAAATCCTTTGACCGCCAATATATTTTATATGGCAGGATTTATAGATGCCTGGGGAAGAGGGATACTGAATATTCTGGAATTAATGGGAAAAGAAGAATTGGAAAATCCGGAATCTGAAGAGAGCAGGGATTCATTCAGGATAATTTTTAACCGACAAGTTACCCCCCAAGTTTTATTAACCGGACTTGAAGAGAGAGAGTTCTTAGAGAAATGAAGAAAGATAATAAAGCATCCAGACGATTGATTGCTGAAAGACTCGATATTAAGGAGGATACGGTAAAAGAATATATTAATAAGTTAAAGAAGAAAGGTATTTTAAAGAGGATCAGGAAAACCAATAGAGGATATTGGGAAGTAATTAAGTAATAGAATAAAAAGTTGCCCCTGATGCTTATTTAAGTATTTATAATAATCCATATTATTTTGTTCGTGTACTTTTTCTATAGAAGCATATCTGGAAACTGTAAAGCCATGTTTATAGACCTCATACCCGGACGGCATAGCTTTATTGACATCGACATCGATTGCAATAGTCACTTTTTCAAGTTATGTTTGACAGCCTGTCTGTTTTATAGTTTAATTTGTCCCAAACTACAGTTCTTGCATTTGTTTATCGGGAGCTTTAAATATGCCAAAACGCAGTGATATTCATAAAGTCTTGATCATCGGTTCAGGTCCCATTATTATCGGCCAGGCATGCGAATTTGATTATTCCGGCACACAAGCCTGCAAAGCACTGCGCAAGCTAGGGTACGAAATCGTACTGGTCAATTCTAATCCTGCTACGATTATGACGGACCCCGGTATGGCGGATGTGACTTACATTGAGCCTTTAAATTTAGAAACGATGCGCAAGATCATCGAAAAGGAACGGCCGGACGCATTATTACCGAATCTAGGCGGTCAAACCGGGCTGAATCTGTCTTCAGGGCTGGCAAAGGCCGGCGTCCTTGAGAAATACGATGTAAAAGTCATCGGTGTACAGGTGGATGCCATCGAGAGGGGCGAAGACAGAATTGAATTCAAGAAGACAATGGATAAACTGGGCATTGAAACGCCAAAAAGCATGCCGGCTTTCAGTCTTGAAGACGCCGAGGCTATTATCAAAGACCTTGGTTATCCTGCCGTCATTCGTCCGGCATATACTATGGGAGGCACCGGTGGCGGTCTGGTGTATAATGTGAACGAGTTGAGAACTGTTGCTGCCAGGGGGCTTTCGGCAAGCCCTGTTCATCAAATTTTAATTGAAGAATCCGTTCTCGGGTGGGAAGAGCTTGAGCTGGAAGTGGTTCGGGATGCAAAAAGCCAGAAGATCACCGTCTGTTTCATTGAAAATGTAGATGCAATGGGCATTCATACCGGTGATTCGTACTGCACTGCTCCTATGTTGACGATTGACGAACAGTTACAGAAAAGACTTCAAAAATATTCATATGATATTGTAGATGCAATCGAGGTGATCGGCGGCACTAATGTTCAGTTCGCTCACGACCCGGAGACCGGCCGGGTGGTTGTTATTGAAATCAATCCCCGCACCTCACGTTCATCTGCGCTAGCCTCCAAGGCAACCGGATTTCCGATTGCACTGATCTCTTCCATGCTGGCCGGAGGTCTTACCCTGGATGAGATTCCGTACTGGCGGGACGGAACACTGGATAAGTATACACCATCCGGAGACTATGTTGTGGTAAAGTTTGCCCGATGGGACTTTGAAAAGTTCAAAGGTGCCGAAGATAAACTCGGTACCCAGATGCGGGCCGTCGGTGAGGTCATGAGCATCGGTAAAAATTATAAAGAAGCTTTTCAGAAGGCCATCCGTTCTCTGGAAAAGGGTCGGCATGGACTTGGATTTGCTAAAAACTTCAACGAACTCTCACTGGATGAATTGATCAAGCGCGTCAGTACGCCGACCAGTGAACGGCAGTTTATGATGTATGAAGCGATCCGCAAGGGTGCCACCGTTGAGCTCCTGCACGAAAGAACACACATCAAAGCATGGTTTATTGAACAAATGGCTGAATTGGTAGCACTTGAAGAAAAACTGCTGGCCTGTAAAGGTAGATCCATTCCGGACAGCTTGTTAATACAGGCCAAAAAAGACGGCTTTGCAGATTGCTATCTTGCAAAGATCCTGAATATGAATGAAGACACCATTCGCATGCAGCGGATGAAGCTGGGCATAACGGAAGGATGGGAACCGATATCGGTCAGCGGCGTCAAAGACGCAGCTTATTATTTTTCAACATATAATGCGCCTGACAAGGTCAAAACAAGTTCAAACCGTAAAATCATGATCCTGGGCGGCGGACCGAACCGGATCGGGCAGGGGATTGAATTTGACTATTGCTGTGTCCATGCGGCTTTTACCGTGCGGGACGAAGGGTTGGAGACGATCATGGTCAACTGTAATCCTGAAACGGTGTCCACGGACTATGACACATCCGATAAACTATATTTTGAGCCGCTGATCGTTGAAGATGTTCTAAGCATTTATGAAAAGGAAAAACCAGAGGGGGTCATTGTACAGTTCGGCGGACAAACTCCTTTGAATATCGCCCGAAAACTTGAGGAGGCCGGGGTTAATATAATTGGGACCTCTCCGGAAACCATTGATTTGGCTGAAGACCGTGATCGCTTCCGGGAAATGATGGAAAAACTTCACATCCCTATGGCAGAATCAGGTATGGCCAGCAATCTTGATCAGGCACTTGACATTGCCGGTAAAATTGGCTATCCGCTGATGGTTCGTCCGTCCTATGTCCTTGGCGGCCGCGGGATGGAAATTGTCCACGATGATCAAATGCTGCGAGAGTATGTTTCGGCAGCCGTTGAAATAACTCCGGAAAGACCGATTCTAATCGATAAGTTTCTCGTTAATGCCATCGAGGCTGAAGCCGACGCCATTGCTGATGGTATGGATGCGTTTGTTCCAGCTGTGATGGAGCATATTGAGCTTGCCGGC
>CAYRTF010000010.1:0-12456 GCA_964427165.1 uncultured Actinomycetota bacterium
GCTAGGACTACCAGGGTATCTAATCCTGTTTGCTCCCCTAGCTTTCGCGCCTCAGCGTCAGTAGCAGCCCAGAAAGCCGCCTTCGCTACCGGTGTTCTTCCTGATATCTGCGCATTTCACCGCTACACCAGGAATTCCACTTTCCCCTACTGCACTCAAGTTATCCAGTTTCATATGCAGTCCTCAAGTTAAGCCTGAGGTTTTCACATATGACTTGAAAAACAGCCTACGCGCTCTTTACGCCCAATGATTCCGGACAACGCTTGCCTCCTCCGTCTTACCGCGGCTGCTGGCACGGAGTTAGCCGAGACTTCCTTATCGGGTACCGTCAGTATTCGGGGTATTAACCCTACTACCTTCGTCCCCAATTGACAGAAGTTTACAACCCTAAGGCCTTCATCCTTCACACGGTGTCGCTGCGTCAGGCTTTCGCCCATTGCGCAAAATTCCCTACTGCTGCCTCCCGTAGGAGTCTGGGCCGTATCTCAGTCCCAGTGTGGCCGATCACCCTCTCAGGCCGGCTACCCATCGTTGCCTTGGTGAGCTTCTACCTCACCAACAAGCTAATAGGACGCAGGTTCATCTTGAAGCGAGAGCTAAAAGCCCCCTTTATTATAAAAATCATGCGATTAATATAAGGTATTTGGTATTAGCCATTCTTTCGAATGGTTGTCCCTATCTCCAAGGGAGATTACCTACGCGTTACTCACCCGTTCGCCACTAGCTTTGTAAAAGTGTTGCCACATCTACATCGCTCGTTCGACTTGCATGTATTAGGCGCACCGTTAGCGTTTGTCCTGAGCCAGGATCAAACTCTCAATTAAATCTAAAAAACAATAATCATTCAATGCTTGCACTATTTAGTTCTCAAAGAACACAAAACAACCTGAAGAAATCTATCACAATGATATTCTCTTGTCAACAAAAAAAAGTAAAAATCTTTTAAAGATTTTTACCTAAGAAAAGCAGTCGATCAAAGACTGCGTTCAGCATAGTAGATTATAGCATTCCGGAAAAAGAAATCAATAGCTTTCGAATACTTTTTTTAAGTGAGGCAATAGGTAGCAATCCACTTAAGCTTTAATATTGCTTAATCCTTCTCTTTCGGTGTTTTTTTATTTTTGGCTTTTTTTTGGGTAAAGCCCAGTTTTTCCTTGATGGCTCCTTCGATCTCTTCCCGTATTTTTTCATTCTGCATCAGAAAAATCTTGGCATTCTCCCTTCCCTGGCCGATCCTTTCATCTTTATAGGAATACCAGGAACCACTTTTTTCAAGTATCTCAAGATCGGAACCTACATCCAATAGACTTCCTTCCCTGGATATGCCCAGGCCGTACATTATATCAAATTCTGCTATTTTAAAAGGAGGGGCGACCTTATTCTTTGCTACTTTTACCCTTACCCTGTTTCCTACCACTTCCGTGCCGCTTTTAATGGAGTCTATCCTCCTTATATCCAGCCTGACAGAAGAATAAAATTTTAAAGCCCTTCCCCCCGGAGTCACTTCGGGATTACCGAACATAATACCGATCTTTTCCCTTAGCTGGTTTATAAAAATTACTGATGTCTTTGTCTTGTTTACAACTCCAGTAAGCTTCCTCATAGCCTTTGACATCAGCCTTGCCTGCAGCCCTACATGAGTGTCACCCATTTCTCCTTCAAGTTCCGCTCTTGGCACAAGAGCCGCTACAGAATCTATTACGATAACATCCAATGCAGCGCTCTTTAAAAGTATCTCGGTTATTTCAAGCGCCTGTTCGCCACTGTCAGGCTGGGACAATAGAAGCTCTTCTACGTTCACGCCAAGATTTCTGGCATATATCGGGTCAAGTGCATGCTCTGCATCAATAAATGCAGCAATCCCACCGTTTTTCTGGGCATTTGCCACAATATGAAGGGCAAGAGTCGTCTTCCCTGATGATTCAGGTCCATAGATCTCTGTTACCCTCCCTCTTGGAACTCCACCGATACCAAGAGCGCTGTCAAGTTCAAAAGAGCTTGTTGGTATTGACTCTATACCCTCAAGGGCGCCTGCTTCTCCAAGCTTCATTATTGATCCGGCACCATATTGTCTCTCTATTTGAGATACCGTATTGTCTATGATCTTATCCCTATCCATCCATTGACCTCCACTAAATATGTATATATTTATTTATAATAATTTATGCAATTGTATATATGTATAATTATAAATTATACCATAAATATTTTTTTAGGACACTATGCCAGCTAAAATTCTTTAATACCGGACCCTGATCTATTTTAAACTAAATTCCCTCAATTTTGTATACCTGGCCCCTGAGTGATCCAGGACACTTTCAAACAAAGCTATCTTCCTGCATGCTATCCTGATAGGCCTGATTGTTCCAGCTTTTTTTATAGAATAAGTAATATCGCCAGGATGACGGAGCCGTGCTATGGTTATATGAGCTATAAAATCATCTGGGGCAGCTTTTACCCCCGATCGGCCGCAAGCTCTCCCCAGAGACTCTTCAAGACCCAAATACAGCAGTTTGAATTCAAGTTTTCCTTCTCCTATTGCAGAGAAGACCGTTCTTGCCCGCTTCTTATCCGGAAATGCATCCATCTCTCCATTGATCTCAAATGAAAAATTATTAAAGGATGATGCCGCACTGGAAATAGCATCACTTATTAAATCTATATTGTCATAGAGTATATTGCCCAGGAATTTTAAAGTGATATGTATATTGGCCGCTTTTACGGGCCTGGCATCAGTAAAATTTCTAAGGATTCTGGCCCCCTGCTGATACACGGCCCCTCTGGCTGCCGGCGGTAGCTCTGCAGCGATAAATAGTCTTTTATTTTTCAAAGTTATCAAATATCCTATTGCTATCCAGACCCCAGGTTATGGAGTATAGCATTCCTTAATTCATTTAGTACAAATTGAACCGTTCTGAATTTTATTTCTGCTCTTGTCCCCAGAAACTTTTTCTCAAAGACTTTTATATATCCTCCTGGACCGGAAATGCAACAATACACAAGACCCAGTTCACCTTTATCATGTTCCGGTCCGGCAAAACCAGTTACTGCAATTGAGTAATCTGAGTTGAATATTTTCTTTGCCCTGAGGGCCATCTCCCGGCATACTTCCATGCTGACGGCTCCCTTCTGATCTATTAACCGTTTATCTATATTAAGTATTTTCTTTTTTGAAAAATTTGAATATGATACTATGCCTCCAAGAAAAAAATTAGAACTCCCGGGAGTATCAGTTATTATACTTGATATCAAACCTCCGGTAATGGACTCCGCCGTGCTTATTGTAATATTCTTCCCGGCTTTTTCTATTGCAGCTTTAAGATTATCTGAAATAATATTATCGTTCTTGCCATAAAGATGATTTCCCATCCTGCAGGAGATCTCCTCTTCAAAATAATCCAGGCCCTTTCTACCTTTCTTCTCGTTCCCAGTTTTCTCAACAAGGATTATCTTGATCAGGCCCGGTGTAGCAGTTATTCCTATATCAACACCCGAATATTTTGCATCAAGCACCAGATCCTTGATTTTCTCTTCTATTTCTGTTTCACTGATATCAGTCGTAAGCAGTGTAGCCTTTTTTAATTTCATCACAGTACTTTTATTGCCGCTCTTTTCTATGAGGCTGTTTAGAAATGGGATAATATCATTTTCAAACATACTCCTCATCTCTTTTGGAACACCTGGTATGGAAAAAACATATTTTCCCCCGGCAATATCTACTCTAAATCCGGAGGCGCTTCCTATTAGAGGTATTATAGGCACAGAACCTTCCGGGATATAAGATTGCCGCAGAAGTCTATCACTTATTTCTGGAGTCCTTTGTGTATGTATAAATTTCAAACTGCTTGAATCCAGGTTTTCATTTCTCACCATAGATACCCCTATGGCAGAAGCTACCGCCTCCCTTGTGAGATCATCATCGGTTGGTCCAAGCCCGCCGGATATTATGATAATATTACTGAATTTGATACCGAGTTTTAATACATTCGAGATATCCTCCATTTTATCAGATACCGTGAACATATAATTACATTCGATACCGAGCTCAGATAACTTTTGAGCAATATATTGTGAATTGGTATTTGTTATAAGCCCAAGATTTAATTCAGTTCCAATTGAAATTATTGAGCAATTCATTATTTTTACCGTCTGGTTTTATTATTGATCCTATACTTTTATTCCTGCTTGCTTAAAATACCAGCGAGCTCTTCATTGGATATAAGTATTTCCCTTGGTTTGCTGCCTTCGAATTCACCAACATAACCGCTGTTTTCGAGCTGATCTATTATTCTTGCAGCCCTGGAGTACCCTACCTTTAATCTTCGCTGCAGGAGGGATGCAGAAGCATGCCCAAAATCAACGACTACTTTCAGCGCTTCATAGAAAAGTTCATCTTCCTCTATGTTCTTTTTCCCGGACTGGCTGATCTTTTTTGAAATATCCAGATTATATTCAGGCTCTTTTTCACCCTTTATATACCTGGTTATCATCTCGATCTCATTTGTCGTTACAAAACACCCCTGTATTCTTTCAGGACGGTTTAGATAGTATGGCAGATACAGCATATCGCCGCGGCCAATAAGTTTATCAGCTCCGGAACAATCAAGTATTACCCTGGAGTCCACATTTGATGTCACCATAAACGCGATTCTTGATGGGACATTGGCTTTGATCAGTCCGGTTATAACATTTACCGAAGGTCTCTGGGTTGAGATCACCAGGTGCATTCCCACAGCTCTCCCCATCTGTGCTATTCTGCATATACTATCTTCGACTTCTGATGCGGACACCATCATCAGGTCCGCAAGCTCATCAATGAAAAGTACAATATATGGAAGAGGCTTAAAGTCCTCGTCAGCATTTTTATTCTTCTTTGCAGCTTCATTATACTCTATAAGTGATTTGAAGTTTTTTTCTACCAGCACCCTGAATCTATTCTCCATCTCTTCTACCGCCCAGTAAAGAGCCGCTGCAGCCTTTTTGGGATTTACGACAACAGGTGAAAGGAGGTGCGGAATCCCATTATATATACTTAGCTCGACCATCTTGGGATCGATCATAATAAACTTTAATTCACCTGGCTTTGCTTTCATAAGGAGCGATATTACAATACTGTTCAAACATGAACTTTTGCCGGAATTTGTTGCTCCCGCTATAAGCACATGGGGCATCTCTACAATATTCATGTATACAATATCACCGGAAAGACTCTTGCCGAGGGGTACCGACAGCAATTCATTGTCAAGTTTTTTATCCTGCAAAGAATATATATCTCCAAGTGTCACTATGCTTCTTATTTTATTGGGAACTTCAAGGCCTATGGCAGATTTTCCAGGAATAGGCGCAAGTATTCTTAGATCTGCAGATCCGAGTGCCACACAAAAATCATCTTCCAGGCTAAAAAGTCTCTGCACCTTTACTCCAGGCGAAAGTGTGAGCTCATACATCGTAACAGATGGTCCCCTTACAACCCGGTCGATCCTGGCAGGCAGATTAAAATCATTAAATAATTTATTCAGGGTAGATACTCTATCCTTGATGCTCTGTTTGTATAATTTTGCAGGCGCACTCCTGGATTTTTTTAGAAGGTTTATTGGCGGAGTCTGGTAGTTATGATCTTCTCCGCTTTCTTCCATGATGGGCATTTTTAGCTGTCTGTCCCCGGGAATTGGAATATTTTTTCTTTTTCTCTGATTTTCCCTATCGCTTTTTCTAAGATTATCTATTACTTCAGGTTCACTGACAAATTTTGCCCCTGTTTTACCTAAAAGATTTTTTTCCGAAAGCTTCTTTCTTCCACCTACCGGATACTCTCCATCTCTTCCCCTTATTGGAACACTATTATCCTTAACAACGGGAGGTCTTCCCCTTTTGAAGATTTCTGCAAATATCCTAAAATCAACATTTACGAAAAATTCCCTGATTTTTTTCCCGATACTGATAAGTGATATCCTCGTTATTATTAAAATTGATATAATGATCAAAACAGATAGAATTGTAATTGCTCCGGCCCTGTCAAAAAGCTTAAACAATCCATTGAATATTATAGCACCGACAATACCGCCTCTTGTCCTGATCAGTATATTATCAAAGATATCTCCATATCTTAAATTGTTGGAGAATATTCCAAGAAGTGAAAAAAAGAGCAGGAAAAAACCCCATCCGAACCTTGAGGGTAAAAGCCTTATTTGCTTTAAAAAGAAACTTGCTCCCCAGAGAATCAGGAAGAAAGGTACAATATATTTGCCAATACCAAATATATAAGATAAGAAATCATTGACCTTTTGATTTGCATAGCCTGAATCCTGTGAACCAAAGACACTGATTATCAGGAGGATAGATGCCATTATTATCAGTATGGCATATATCTCAGTTTTCTTATCGATATATCTACTGCCGTTTTTTTTCTTTGAGCTTGTCCTTTTACGGGGACGGACCGAACTCTTTAAGGTCCTGTTCCTCTTGCTATTTTTATTTGCCATAACCAACTAATATTAAGACAGTAGTAAAATTACTGTAAAACCAATACTTTTAAAGATATTATAGGCCTAATCCTGGCTTTTTTGAAAATAAATTTTTCAAGTCTGTCAACCAGGAAATCTTCTATCCTGTGTTTGCTTAAGATATTATCTTCAAAACAATTCTGTATAGACCCGGCAAGTACTTTTTTACCTTCATCCAATACCATATTTATATTTTCAATAAATATCATGCCCCTTATTGAAAACTCCGGTTCCATGATTATCTTTTTCTTATTCATATCTATCCCAAGCGCAACAAAGATGACGCCGTTTTTTGAAAGCATCTTCCTGTCCCGGAGTACCATGTCCTCAATATTGCCCATCCCTATCCCGTCAACATATACATTTTTAGGTTTTATATTCCCTGAAATACGGCAGACATCCGTGTTCATCTTTACAATATCACCATTTTGTATATTAAGTGTATTGTCTGCATCAATACCCATTGACTGGGCTATCTGTGCGTTCTGTATTTTATGCTTGTTCTCACCGTGAATAGGTATGAAGTACTGGGGGTTCGCCAGGCTTATCATCAATTTTATCTCCTCCTGTGCAGCATGACCGGAAACATGAACGCCTGCAATAGACTCGTAAACTACTTCAGCCCCCTGTTTTATAAGCATATTTATCGTATTGGATATGGCCTTTTCATTGCCGGGTATAGGAGATGCCGAAATTATTACCATGTCTCCCTTCATGATGCTTACTCTTCTGTGTTCATCCATTGCCATCCTATTAAGCGCTGACAATGGTTCACCCTGACTCCCGGTGGAAAGGATGACTATATCTCCAATTGGAAACTCGTCAATATTGTTGATCGGTATGATAAGGTTCTCCGGTACTTTTAAATATCCAAGCTCGCTTGATATTTTTATAGTCTTAAGCATGGATTTGCCGGAGATCGCAACTTTTTTATCCATCCTGGCAGATGCATCAAGCACCTGTTGGATACGGTGTATGTGTGACGAAAAAGTTGCAACGATTATTCTTTTGGATGCCTTGTCAAATTTATCAAGCAATGTCTTTCCCACATCCTTCTCGGGAAGAGTATATCCAGCTTCTTCAGCATTTGTGCTGTCGCATAATAATGCCAGCACACCTTCTTCTCCAGCTTTTGATATTTTATGAAGTTCTGTATGCTTATTATCTATAGGCGTATGATCCAATTTGAAATCCCCTGAATGGATGATCGTCCCTATATCGGTCCTTATTATCAATCCTACACCATCAGGTATGCTGTGATTCACCCGAAAAAACTCTATATGGAAACCACCGATTGAAAGCGCTTTTTGGGGATCTATTTCATTATATTCAATTTGTTCACTACCGGCCAGTCCGTTTAATTTGATACGGGTCAGTCCAAGAGTCAGCTTTGTCCCATATATCGGTACATTTATTTTCCTGAATAAAAAAGGAAGTCCTCCAAGATGATCCTCGTGCCCATGAGTAAGTATGACTCCTTTTACCTTGTTTACATTTTTTAAAACATATGAAAAGTCCGGAATTAAAAAATCAATACCCGGAGTTTCCTCATCTGGAAACATAAGCCCGCAATCTATGATGATCATCTGATTATCTTTCTCAAGGACCATCATGTTTTTGCCTATTCCGCTAACCCCTCCAAGGGGTATCATTTTTATACTAGTTCTTTTTGCCATATTTTTCTTTTACTACCCGGAAGCCTCTCTTTCTTGCATCTATATTTTGTAGTCTATTTATTATCAGTAAAGTTTCAAATCCACTGCCGGTAATATTGCAGCAGAGCTGTATTTGAATATTTCATTTATCCAGATCAATAAGCTTATCCAATCCATAAGTGTAATTTGACACTTTATCCATATTTCTAACTGCAAATATTATGCCAGGATAAAATGAGGAGCGGTTTATGCTGTCATGCCTTATGGACAGAGTCTGTCCGAGCGTACCGAATATGACCTCCTGATGTGCCAGGAAGCCGGGTAATCTGATGCTGTGTATATGCACACCATCCGTAAATCCTCCCCTGCTACTTTCGATAGTCTCATTCTCTCCATCTTTTAGCCTGGAGCTATTGAAATTAATACTTTTTGATATATTTTTTGCTGTTGCTATCGATGTGCCCGAAGGTGCATCCTTTTTCTGGTCGTGATGCTGCTCTATTATTTCACAATTATCAAAATATTTTGCTACCATCTCTGAAACCTTCATCATTATAACTGCACCGATTGCAAAATTCGGGGCTATAAGCACTTTTGCACCGCATTCGCCTGCTTTTTTTTCAATACCAGCCAGATCTTCAGATGAAAGCCCGGTCGTCCCTACTATGATATCTATATTATTATCCATGGCCCAATTGATCGACCTTTTCGCTATTTCCGTAATTGTAAAATCTATTATAATATCAGGAGACTGTTTTAAAATATCTTCATATGAGTTTGTGATACTAATACCTTTTTTACCGGTATCCAGATATTCTCCAAGGTCGGCTCCGATGTTTACCGAATCAAAACCGGCAACCAGGTCCATGTCTTCTTCCCTTATGAGCTCACCGGCCATGGCTTTCCCCATTTTTCCACATATTCCAAACATGGCTATTCTTTGCATTATCTTCTTCCTCCAGTATTTTTTCCCAATATGACCGTACTAAAATTCGATGGATCTAAATATTTATCTACTGCCATATTTATATCATCCACGGTTACTTTATCTATTTTCTTTAATATCTGGTTAATAGTCAAAACTTTTTTATCAAACATAAGTGTCTTTCCGAGACGGAACATCCTGGAGCTTATATCTTCAACACCGAGCACGATACTACCCTTGATATTTTCCCTTGCTCTTTCCAGCTCATTACTCCTGACACCGTTTTTACGGATATCATCGATCTCACCTTCTACGAGTCTCAGGATCTTGTTGACATTCCTGTTTGAAGAAGCCGAATATACAAATACCAGGCCCGTATCCTTGTACTGGACATTGTTTGCAAAAATACTATAGGCAAGTCCCTCGTCTTCCCTGATCTTTTGAAACAGCCGGCTGCTCATGGTCCCGCCAAAAATATTTGTTAGAAGCGAAAGAGGGTATCTGTCATTAGCGTTTCTGCTGCAGCCCAGTCCGCCAAAACAAAGATGCGCCGCTTTTGTCTTGCTATTATGGATCTTTTGAAGCCCTGTACAGTTTTGCGGCAAACCGTTCTTTCCGTCCGACATCTGATTATTTATGATCACGGATCCTTCTGTATTTTTTCTTATCAGGCTTATCAGGTCCCCGTGTTTTATATTGCCGGCAGCCGATATTACCATATTGCCGAGACCAAATCGCTCCCTGAAATATGATGTAATGGTCTTTTTATTGATATTGGCAAGGGTCTTCCTGGAACCTAGCACAGAAAGTGAAAGAGGATGGCCATTATAGACCTCAGAATAAAAATGATTTAATATACTGTCTGAAGGACTGTCATCTGTCATCTTGATCTCTTCCATGATTACTTTTTTTTCAGTTTTTATGTGCTCTGTAAGAAATAAAGGATTGCATATTATATCGAATAGCAGCTCAATACTTTTTTCCAGATGCTCATCGATAAAATCTGCATATATGCAGCAATTTTCCTTATCGGTATAAGCATTGAATTCTGCACCCATCACATCAAATTCAATAGCTATATCTCTATAACTTCTTTTCTGGGTGCCCTTAAATATGAGATGTTCAATAAGGTGTGTTATTCCATTGTTGGATTTGCTTTCATTTCTGGATCCAGTGGGGACCCAGAATCCCAATGATATGGACCTGAAATGAGGTATGTACTCACTTATGACCTTTATTCCGCTATCTAATTCAGTTATTTTATAGTTATCAAAACTAATACTATTTGGTATAGCTATATCTTTATCAACCTCGCACTGCAATTATATTTAAATATCGGTTCTTTCCAGGCTGATCTTTCTGGACCTGGGATCAATACTTCCCACGCGTACCGGGATCTTTTCACCCATCTTAAGATAATCCTCTACCTTATTGACTCTTTCGCTGGCAACTTTTGATATATGAAGCAGGCCATCGGTCCCGGGTATAAGATTGATAAAGGCGCCATAGGATGTTATGCCTACGACTGTTCCCAAAAACTCTTCACCGATCTCTATGTCTTCAGGAGATTTCAGCATGCTCTCTATCTTTTGCCGCGCTCCGTCTATGGCATCCATATCAGTTGAAGTAATAGAGACCATCCCTTCTCCTTCATGATCACTGATGTCTATTTCGTCCAGACTAAATTCTTCCTTTATGCCCTTTATGTTCTTCCCGCCAGGGCCTATTATTTCGCCTATCTTATCTTTCGGTATCTTAAATGTTGTGATCTTGGGAGCAGCTTTTGAAAGAACTGACCTTGGCTCAGGTATAGTTTCAAGCATCTTCGCAAGTATGTGCATCCTGCCCTCTTTGGCTCTGGCTAATGCTTCTCTTAATATATCCAGGTCTATTCCTTTAATTTTTATATCCATCTGCAGGGCCGTTATACCATTCTTTGTACCGGCTACCTTGAAATCCATATCACCATAGAAATCTTCAATACCCTGTATATCTGATAATACCTCAAAATTATCTCCCTCACCCTTTATAAGGCCCATTGCAATTCCTGATACTGGATTCTTTATTGGTACGCCAGCATCCATAAGTGCAAGCGTGCTTCCACATACACTTGCCATCGAAGTGGATCCGTTTGATTCCATTATTTCAGAAACAAGCCTCAAAGCATATGGAAAATCATCCTCAGTCGGCACCATGGGTTTAAGAGCCTTTTCGGCCAGGGTCCCATGCCCGATATCTCTTCTTTTAGGACCCCTCAGCGGCCATGTTTCTCCGGTACTAAAGGGAGGAAAATTATAGTGATGCATATATCTTTTAAATTCGTCTCCGCCCAGATTATCCAATCTCTGTGCTTCCCTGATAGATCCCAGTGCAAGAATAGTAAGTGCCTGAGTCTTTCCTCTTGTAAACAGGCCCATTCCATGAGTTGTTTCCGGGAAAAGACCGACTTCACAGCTGATTTTTCTTATCTCAGATGTTTTTCTTCCATCGGGCCTGATACCTTTCTCAAGTATCATCTTCCTGACAAGATCTTTTTCGGTTTCCTTGAAACTTACCGAGATGCTGACTTGATCCTCTGGAAATTCTTCTAGCAGCTTCTCTGCGATCTCATCTTTTATATCTGATACCTTCTCCTGGAAGAAACCCTTGCGGTTTTTATTCAAGAGCGCCTTCTTCTCAGGATCCAGAGAATATTCTTCAATTGTATTAAGTACGTCCTGTATTTTTTCTTCTGCCATTTCCCTTGTTCTCGACTGGACATCTTTATTGACCTCAAAATAAGATACTTTGGATTTTTCCCTGCCTACTTTTTCCTTAAATTGTTTCTGCAGGTCGACTATTTTCTTTATCTCATCATGTGCCTTGCCGATCGCCTCGCTCACCATTTCTTCAGAAACTTCACGTCCGCCGGCTTCCACCATCAATATGGCATTTTCTGTACCGGCGACCACTATATCAATAGTGCTTTCCTTTAGCTCAGTATAGGTCGGGTTTACTATCCACCTGTCCTCTATTTTACCGATCCTTACTGCACCAACTGGTTCGTCAAATGGTATATCGGAAATATAAAGCGCCATAGATGCACCATTAACAACAGAGATATCGTACAGGTTTACTTGATCCACCGACAAGACCGTGGCTATTATCTGTACTTCATTCCTTATATTCTTATCAAATAATGGCCTCAGGGGCCTGTCGGTTAAACGGGATATGAGCACTGCCATAGTAGATGCCCTGCCCTCCCTTTTGAAAAATCCGCCGGGTATCTTCCCCGCAGCATACATCCTTTCTTCCACATCGACTATCATTGGGAAGAAGTCAAGATGTTCTACAGGTTTCTTACTCATAACAGCAGTTACGAGTACTCCATTAC
>CAYRTF010000010.1:12466-17604 GCA_964427165.1 uncultured Actinomycetota bacterium
ATCAGCCTGCTTGGCAAGCTTACCAGTAGAAAATTCCATTTTCTTACCGCCAATATCTATTTCACATTTAGTTTCCATACTACAATACCAAACTCCTTAAAATTAATTAAAATGATTTACTTAAAAATGAAGTCAAACTTAAATAAAATGTTTTATTTTCTTAAACCTAGTTCTTTAATCAGTTTTTTATATCTTGCAACTTCACTATTTTTCAGATACTCCAGGAGCCTTTTCCTTTTACCTACCATCATCACAAGTCCTCTCCTGGAATGGTGATCCTTCTTATTGGATTTTAAATGCTCATTCAGTGTATTGATCTTTTTTGTTAGAATAGCTACCTGAACCTCTGCAGAACCAGTATCATTCTCATGAGTCTTGAATTTTTCTATGATCTTTTGCTTATCTTCCTTTACTAATGTCAAACCTGACCGCACCTCCTTCAAATATTCGTACTATAATTTATCATAAGTATTTTATAATTACAATTGAATCAAATCCTTATGAACCCATTTCAAAGACATAATATTTTAATAAAAGTTACATAAAATTACCAGACTTTCTCTTTAAAATAAATTCTTGCCTGTTCGACATCCTTACGGATCTGGTCCACCAGCTCATCAGTATTGTGGAATTTAACTTCGTCTCTGTGGCGCTTTAAGAATTTTATCTTGATCTCCTTATCATATAATTCCCTATTAAAATCCATTATATGCGCCTCGATCCATTTTTTTGAAATCCCAAAGGTAGGATTATCCCCTATATTTATAGTTGCGGGCAGCCGGGATGCGTCATCTCCTACTATAGATACTGTTCCAAAATATACACCGTCTCTTGGTATTATAAGAGTATCGGAGATATCAAGATTGGCTGTGGGAAATCCCAGATCTTCTCCCCTTCCGGCCCCTTTTATCACTATTCCGTTTATATAGGGATCCCTTCCCAGAAGTTTCCTTACTTTTAAGATATTTCCTTCCTTATAATAATCTCTTATAGCTGTGCTCGATATAACCTTATCTTCATCACTAAGAAGCCTTACCTCATTTACCCTTACGCCAGCGGACCCAAGATAACTTTTAAGCAATCCGACATCGCCGCTTGCCTTATAGCCAAACCTGAATCCTTCCCCTATAAATAATTCCTTTACCCCAAAAATTTCCAGTAATATATCTTTGCAGAAATCTTTAGGACTAAGGCTTAAAAATTCAGGACTTATTTCAACGGTGACAATAAAGTCTACACCTGTATCTTCCAGGATCTTTAGCTTTTCATTAAACGGAAGTATCAGTTTTTTATATGTCCTGCTTTTAACAATATTTAATGGAGGTCTGTCAAAAGTAAGTATTATTGATGCTGTACCCTTTTTAGCGGATGAATCCTTGCACATATCTATGATTTTTTGATGACCTTTATGCACTCCATCAAAAAACCCTATAACCATTACTGGATCCAGGCCACTGAACTGATTTTTGCCTATATCACTTAATTTTAATTTTCTTGCCAAAGTATTCCTATTATATAAATATAAAGAGCCAGGCCTATAAATTTTATTTAAATCTTAAAAAATTACAATACTTTTTGTAAATTCCTGTTCAAGGCTTCTGGCATCATCTGGTTTAATTTTTTCGATTATACCATGGACCGCAAGAATACATCCGCAAAAATCCTTTACAAGGACCATGCCGCTAAAATCCTGACCGCTGTTTTTAGCGAGATCGCTAAACCCCCTGGCATCAGTCTTACCAAAATCGATCATGCCGGGACTTATCCTTTTTCCATTTATGATAGCTTTCTCGTACCCGGCTTTTATAAATATTGAAGGATTATTTCTCAATAATCCTTCAATACTGATCGCTATACCGTTGTTTTCAATTGGAGCATTAATTTTCTTAATATCCGGTATCTCTTTAAATTTAACAGATCTTTCCAGGCGGAATTCACCTATTCTACTCCTCTCCAGGCCATGAAGCACAGCACCGGTTCCAAGGATTTTTCCAATATCACTTGCAAGCGTTCTTATATAGGTACCGGAGCTGCAGCATACCTTGATAGTCAATATATGGCCGTCAAAGTCCCTTGCTTCTATACAACTTATTTTCACATCCCTGGTTTTCCTCTCTACTGATCTCCCTGTACGGGCAATTTTATATAGCGGTTTTCCATTATATTTTAAGGCCGAGTACATAGGCGGTATCTGTTTTATCGGCCCCTTGAACCTGCTCAGGACTTCATTGATATTATTGATGCTCAAACCAGCTGTATCCTTTTGAGATATTATCCTTCCTTCAATATCGAGCGTATCTGTCTCAATACCAAATTGAATTTGAGCCATATACTCTTTCGGAAGCTTCAAAAATGCATCTGAAAGTTTGGTGGCTTTATTGACAAGTATTATCATGAGCCCGGACGCTAAAGGGTCCAGGGTCCCGCTATGGCCGATTTTACTTAAAAAAAAACTTTCTTAAATTCCCTTAATACATCATACGATGTCAGGCCCGATGGTTTATTTACCATTATAATACCATTAAATTTTTCAAGCACTGATGACTTTATTTTTTTCATTATAGCCTTGTGATGCCCCCGATGGTTTTTTCAAGTCTGGCCATTACAGTTTTTAAGTTTCCCTCATCCCTGTAAGCAGAAGCACTCTTGTGTCCCCCTCCCCCAAATTTTGAAGCAATGCCTGACAGGTCTATTTTGCTGTCAGATGTCCTCAAGCTTACTTTATATGAATTATTATCTATTTGCTTTATAAGCGCCGCTATTTTTGTTCCCTCAGCGCTCCGCAATAATTCAATAATGCCTTCCTGTGTGTAAAAAGGGATCTTTAATTTTTTAAAATCACTATTAAGCACATATGAATATATCAAGTTCAAGTGTTTAATATACCTGATCCTGCTAAACACCATCTGTATAAGTTTAAAACGCCCGGCCGGATCACTTTCATATATATGTCCGTATACCTCAGAGGGCCGGATACCGTATTGGAGAAGCTCGCTTGTTATTTTGTGAACACTGGCGGTTGTATTGCTATATTGAAATCTTCCAGTATCGGTCAATATTCCGACATAAATACTTAAAGCAATATCAGGGTCGAGCAAAGACCTGTATCTGCCTGAAATAAATCCATACAATATCTCAGCAGTCGCTGATTTCCCACTGTCTACAATATCGATATCGCCAAAACAGGTATTGCTTCCATGATGATCAATATTTATAATACAGCTTGTATTTTCCCTTACCTGGTCAAGATCAAGGTCCGCCCTGTTTTTGTCTGCGCAATCAAGGTATATGCAAACAAATTTTTTATTACCCTTAACCATCTGGCAGGCATCTTTCTTTATGTCACCAAAACCAGGAAGGAACTTATATTGATAGGGCAGTATGCTTTTACAAAACATCTTCGAATTTTTTCCCAGTTTTATTAATAGACCATGCATTGCGGTTAGCGATCCGATTGCATCACCATCCGGAAAAATATGGGTAATAATAAGAAAATCATTACTGCGATTGATTATTTCTGACAGCTTTTTATATGAAGTCTCCAGACCGGGATCAGCTTTCATCCTCGTTTTCCTTATTTATTTTGATCTCTTTCAATATCTCTGAAATTTTAAGCCCTCTGTCAATGGATCCGTCATAAATAAATTTTAATTCAGGGACACTGCGCAACCTCATTCTCCGGGTAAGGTTTTTTTTAATAAATCCACTGCATTTTTTTAGGGCATCCAGCCGTTTCCCCGGCTGGCCGTCTTTGTCCATTATGCTCACATAAATATCAAGATATTTTCCATCCGGAGATAGCCTGGTATCAGTAACAGTGGTAAAACCGATCCTTGGATCCTTGACCTTGGTATTTATTATAAAGCTGATCTCACGCTGAATATCAATTGCAAGTTTTTTGATCTTATCCAAAATGGTTTATGTCTTAAGTTTATTTTACTTCAAAAAATTCAAGTATATCGCCTTTTTTTATATCCTGGAAATTTTCCAGCCTGATTCCGCATTCATATCCGGAAGCAACAGTCTTAACATCATCTTTGAAACGTCTCAGGGTACCGATCTTACCTTCATTTATGATTACACCGTCCCTCGTGACTCTTGCCATATCACTTCTCTCAACAGAGCCTTCGGTAATATAGCATCCAGCCACCATTCCGATCTTTGATACTTTAAAAACCTCACGCACATCAGCCTTTCCTTTTTCAATGATAACTGTCTCCGGTTCAAGGAGGCCCTCAAAGGCCAGCTTGATATCATCAATCAATTTATAAATGATCCTGTATGTCCTGAGATCGATTTTTTCTTTTTTATTCAATCCTACTGCCTTGGCAGTCGGTACTACTCCAAATCCTATGACGATTGCATTTGCAGCAGCGCCAAACAGTATGTCGCTATCTGTTATCGCCCCAATACCCCTATGGATGATCTCAATTTTTATATCATCATGCTGGATATTGCCGAGAGATTTTTCAACTGCATCTATGGATCCGCCTGATTCAGCTTTAAGTATTATTTTAAGCTTCTTTAACTCTTTTTCTCTTGATACTTCTGCCAGATTCTCAAGTGTAACTATTTTTTTTGATTCCTCTATCTGACTTATTTTCCTTTCATAGTTTTTTCTGGCCAGAAGCTCTTTTGCAACTTTTTCATTTTTTACAATAAATAATTTGTCTCCGGCCCTGGGAACAGATGAGAATCCTGTTATCTCTACTGGCTGGGAAAGTGATGCGTCTTTTAATGTGCATCCAGCTTCATCCTTTATGGTCCTTATTCTTCCATAAGAATCACCCGTCACAAATGAATCTCCTATTTTTATTTTTCCTCTTTTTACTATAAGTGTTCCAATGGCACCCATGCCCTTATCAAGTCTTGATTCTATAATAATTCCCATACCCACAGCTGTTGGGTTGCCCTTTACCTCATTCATGTCTGCCACCAGCAGGATCATCTCGAGAAGGTCATCCAGATTTATTTTATTTTTTGCAGATATCTCAACTACTATTGTGTCTCCTCCCCATTCCTCGGGTACAAGCTCGTGTTCTGTAAGGCTTTGTTTTATCCTGTTTGGGTCGGCATTGGGAAGATCTATTTTGTTAACAGCTACTATTATCGGTACGCCTGCATCCCTGGCATGGTCT
>CAYRTF010000011.1:0-1547 GCA_964427165.1 uncultured Actinomycetota bacterium
GGGAAGGACCTATCGTCACCCCGGAAAGAGTAGCAGATATGTATGAAGAGATCTTCAGCGGAATAGGTATCGATCCTGCAAGCGAACTTGGTCCGATGTTTGATGAAAATCATGATGAGATCATCCTGGTAAAGGATATTTCTTTTTATTCGATCTGCGAGCATCATCTTGTACCTTTTACTGGAAAGGCACATATTGCCTATGCTCCCAATAAATCCGGAAAAGTGATCGGTCTGTCTAAACTCACAAGAGTTTTGGAAATTGTGGCAAAGAGACCTCAGATCCAGGAAAGGATGACGAGTATAATCGCTGATACTATTATGAAAAAATTAAAACCCAGGGGAGTAATGGTTATCATTGATGCTGAACATCTATGCATGAGTATGCGCGGAGTAAAAAAGCCAAACACGCTTACAGTCACCTCTGCAGTAAGGGGACTTTTTAAGGACAACCCGGCTTCCAGATCAGAAGTACTCTCACTTATTTATAATGGAAAATAAGATTTTGATGTCATAGGATCATTATGAAATACAAAATAAGGGCACTTGATATTAAAAGCCGGGCAGAGGGAATGTCTGAATTTGAGAGGATCGGTTCTACGGTAGCCGGCCAGAAGATAATGGCAGAAAAACTCTTTCCACTGACGATCAAAGTAAAGGGACTTAAAGTGCTTGCAATAAATATATTGAAGCAGGAGATGCTTGCCAGAGGAGGAGATGTAGTCACTTCAAGAGATACTCTTCTTGAAACTAAGGGAACTACTAATGCAATAATCGAGGGCCATCGAAAAAGTTTTGAAAGCCTGATCCCAAAACTGCGGATGCAGCCGTTTGGATTAAAGGATCTTGCTGATGAATTGGAAGCCTTTCTTAAGGATCATAAAAATAACCGCAACAAGAAAAGTTTTAGCATAGGAAAGAAAAAGTTTAACCTGATGTCGGATACATTGGTAATGGGAATAATAAATGTTACCCCTGATTCATTTTTTGATGGGGGAAAATATAATCATAAGGACCAGGCGGTGAAACGGATAAGTGAGATGATAGCAGATGGCGCTGACATCATAGATATCGGGGGCATGTCTTCAAGACCGGGATCAAAACCCGTTAGCATAGAAGAGGAGCTTAAAAGAACCATACCGGTCATGAGATCTGTAAGTAATAATTTTGATACCCTGCTATCCATTGATACCTACAGGTCAGAAGTTGCGCAGGAGGCTATTTCAGCCGGGGCTCACATGGTAAATGATATTAGTGCCTTCACCATGGATAAGGATATGGCCAGGGTGATTGCGGATAAAGGAGTATCAGCAACTCTTATGCACATGCAGGGAAAGCCGGAAAATATGCAGAAAAATCCGCAATATGAAAATATTATTGATGAGATATATGAATACCTTGACAGTAAAGCAAATGCAGCTATAGATGCCGGAATATCCCCGGATAGGATAGTACTGGATCCTGGTATAGGTTTTGGAAAGACCCTGGATCATAATCTAAGTATTTTGAATAAGATCAGTGAATTCGGTTCCATGGGATATCCAATAA
>CAYRTF010000011.1:1557-9965 GCA_964427165.1 uncultured Actinomycetota bacterium
AGCTTCCCGGAAATCATTTATAGGTACCATTCTTGATCTTCCCGCAGAAGATAGACTTGAGGGAAGTCTTGCCACAGCAGTATGGTCAGTGATCAATGGAGCAAATATTTTAAGGGTTCATGATGTGGCAGAAACTGTGAGATCGGTAAAGACCGCACGAAGTATAATGTCCGGATTTTAATTGCCGGGCCGGTCAGTGATCCGGGTTTAATATATCTTTTATCTGATCTGGCTATCCAGGAGAACAAAAATATATTAATTTCAAATTTATAACAGGTTATCAATGTTTAAGATATTTGTAAAAAACCTAAAACTATATGGTTACCACGGGGTAAGAAAACACGAGAAAAAGGACGGCCAGTATTTTCTATTTAATATTGAGATCCTCATAGAGGATTCTGATTATTCCGATAGAGATAAACTGGAGAATACTCTGAGTTATTCGGATGTAATAAGGGAAATCAAAAAAATAAATAAGAGTAAAAAGTTTGACCTACTGGAAGCCTTTTGCCAGGTACTTGCAAAAAGGATAATGGAAATGTCGGACCTGGTGGAAAGAATAATAGTAGGAATTGAAAAACCCTCTCCCCCGATCGACGAAAAGCTTGATGCTGTCGGCGTGGAATATATGCTCATCAGGGATGGTTGCAAATCTCATGATATAAAGGAGTTTAAACAAAAAACTATCAGTAATCCCAGGCAAAACAGTGATTTAGATCCCAACCATACCGATATAGAAGAAATGGATACTGGCAGTAGAAAAGAGGTTTATCTGTCTCTTGGCTCAAACATGGGGAACAGGGAGGCAAATTTAAAAAAATCTTTGGAACTTCTATGCAGTGACCCTGACATTGTCATCACGAAAGTCTCATCTATCTACGAGACTGAACCCATGTATATAAAGGATCAGAATAGTTTCTATAATATTGCAGTTGAAATAAGTATCAGCAGTAAGATAGGACCCTTTGAGCTCCTCGGCCGGGTAAAGGGTATTGAATATAATTTAGGAAGGAAGAAGGGAGTAGTTAAAAACGGACCCAGACCTATTGATATAGATATATTGTATTTTAACAGTATAAAAATTGAATCAGATATCCTTCAGATACCTCATCCCGGGATCTCCGGGAGGAGATTTGTATTACTTCCCTTAAGCGAGATAGCTCCGGATACCAGAATAGAAGGTATAAACATAAAGACATATATAAAAGAAAAAGATCTATCCGGGAAAGTCAAACTGATATCTCCCTTTGATATTTAGTTGTAAGGTTATGTTTGACTTTATAAATTATTTTTGTACTGCTATAGTATGGATAGAAAAGTTAAAAAATAGTATCAATATCTATGGAAAACAAATTAAATAAAATAAAAAAAACCATCCGGAGCCTGGCTATTAAAAACAATGCTGATCTTGCACTTATTTTTGGGTCATATGCACGTGGGACTGCCACCAGACATTCTGATCTGGATGTAATTTTTGTTGAACAGACCAGTAAACCTTTTTTAGCAAGGTTAGATACATATTTTACCCCATTATCTGATTTTATGAATGGCGGGGTAGATGTTTTTGTATATACACCGGATGAATTTAAAAGAATAAAAGATAATCTTTTCTTAAAAAGAGCCATAAAGGAGGGAGTTGTAGTTTTTGAGTCAGGAAAGCTATAAAAAGGATTCAGAAAGATGGTTGCGGCAGTCCGAAGCTGACATTGGCGCGGCAAATGGAAGTCTTAAAAATAAAAACTATGAATGGGCCTGTTTTCAGTCCCAGCAGGCTGCTGAGAAGGCATTAAAATCTTTATACTACTTCCATGCAGCTGACCCCTGGGGGCATAGTGTCATTAAGCTTATTAATGAGTTTCCGAAAAAAAGAGATAAAAAAGAAATAGCATTCCTTCTAGATGAGGCAGGGGAATTAGATAAATTATATATTCCAACCAGATATCCAAATGGTCTGCCAGAGCTTACGCCTTCAGAAGTATATACTAAAAAAGAGGCACAAAAGGCCATTAAAGCTGCAAAGGCTATTATTAAAAAGGTAAAAGAGCTCCAGAATAAATAATAAATCTATAAATATTTTATAAAATCTGCTTTATTTTCCCTATAATATATTGACTCTTCTTTAAATTCGTGTTACTAATTATATAATAAGTAACACGAGCAAGAAGGAAGATATGCACATACCAGACGGATTTATAGACCTGAAAACCGCAGTCGCTACCGGTTCACTTTCTGCAGGAGGGCTGGCAGGGGCGATATATGGAGTCAAGAGATATTTCAAAGCACGGGTCATTGCCATGATGGGAGTGATGAGTGCGCTTATTTTTGCATTGCAGATGATCAATTTCACTATACCGGGAGGAACATCCGGACATCTTCTTGGAGGAGCATTGGCTGCCATAATCCTCGGACCCCATGCAGGAGCCATCGTGATCTCAGTAGTACTTATTGTCCAGGCTCTTGTCTTTATGGATGGAGGCATAGTAGCTATTGGTTCCAATATATTTAATATGGCCATAATCGGGGTATATGGGTCATTCCTTATCTATTGGCTGCTATCTAAAATTTCAAAGTCAAAATGGATGTTTTTAGTTGCTGTGGGAGTAGCTTCCTGGCTTTCTGTAGTCGCAGCATCTTTTTTTGCCGCACTTGAGCTTGGTATTTCCGGGACTTATGCACTCGGGGTAACACTCAAAGCCATGCTGGGGGTCCATGCAGTTATCGGGCTGGGAGAAGCTGCTATAACTATTGCGGTTATTTCCTTTATAAATAGAGTCAGGCCGGAGCTGATACTTACAAGAGGCGGAGGTTTAAGATGAAAATAAAGAAAAATATCCTTTTCACCATGATCGGCATCATTTTTATTCTTATTATCGCTATGGCCTTATCACTTGCAGCATCATCCTATCCGGACGGCCTCGAGAGGGTTGCTGAAAGATATGGTTTTATAGATCGTGCAGTGGAGATACTTCCTGAAGGATTTTTCCTGATACCGGACTATGCTTTCGGTGGTGTGAAAAACGAATACTGGCAGACATCTCTGGCAGGACTTTTCGGTGTACTGATAATTCTTGCTATATTTGCTGTAGTTTATCTGATATACAGAGCAGCGGGTAATAAAAAACCAGGCGGGAATTAAAGTAGATAAATGGGTGGTATCTATAAAATGATCTTTAATCTTAAAAAAACAAGAATAATGTGGCAGCAGACCGTAAAACAAAAAAGCAGAGTGGAAAAATAATAAGGGTTGCAGAGTAATGGGTAATTTTAATCTTACAGTAAAGGACAAACTGATAATCGTCCTTATAAACATAATATTTATCGTAAGTGTAGCAAAAGGCCGGTATATTGTACTTGCCCTATTTGGCGTGCTGGTATTATTTGTAATGGCACTCTTTAAACCGGATTACCGCAGGCTTCCCGGGAGGGTCTTTACTGTTTTTCTTTATCCTCTTTTTGTTTCTATTTTTATTCCCTTCATAAATCCCGGCAATGTCATTTCTTCATTGGACTTAAGATTATTTACTATTACCATAACTGATAATGGCCTCACTACCTTTCTGACGGTACTTATAAAGTCTTTTCTTTCCATCCTTCTTGCTGCTTCCCTTATGCTTTCAACCGATGAAAAAGAATTATTTTATGGACTAAGAAAAATAAAGGTGCCCAGGATAATGGTGTCTATTATGTTTTTGATGTACCGTTATATTTTCCTTATAAGAGAAGAGTCAAGGATGGGACAGATGGCCATAAACAGCAGGGTATTTAAAAGATCATATTATACTGTTAACCGCAGGATAGCCTACCTGATGGGAAATCTCTTCATCAAGTCTTTTGACCGTGCGGAGAATATCTACAGATCAATGGAGAGCAGGGGATTTGATGGTGAATTCCATATTACCAGAGGAACATCAAAGAGCTCAAGTTTTGGTATTGCATTTCTTCTTACATTTATTATAATCCCATCATCTATAAAAATAGTGGAACTGGTCGGGACCATATAGAGCATAGCTATTTGGTGTTTGTAAATGGAAAATACATCAGCTATAAAAATAGAGGACCTCTCTTATAAATATCTTTCCAGCAACCGCCTGGATCAGGGCAGTTCCACTTTTAAAGAAGTGTTGGATAAGATCAGCTTTAAGATTATGGAGGGGGAAAAGGTATCTATAATCGGTCCAAATGGAGCAGGAAAATCAACCTTGCTTTTAAATATTGCCGGACTGGCTGATGAAAAATACCGTGAGGGAGAAATATATGTATATGATAAGAAGCTGGACAGGAAGAGTGTTTATGATATACGTGAAGATATTGGATTTGTGTTCCAGGACCCGAATGACCAGCTATTTTCCACCAGGGTGTTTGACGATGTCGCTTTTGGCCTGGTAAATTTTTTAAATAAAAAAGATATTTCAAAGGCCAAAGACAGGGAATATATAGAGGAGATAGTCAGGATAAGTCTTAAAAAAGTGAATATGAGTGGAGTAGAGGAGCTAATACCACATTTTTTAAGCTTTGGAGAAAAAAAGCTGGTATCTCTTGCTACTATTCTTTCTTATAGCCCCCGTATCCTGATCCTTGATGAGCCTGCCAGCAATCTGGATCCAGGAAATAGGAATAGTTTCATCGATCTTATAAAGGATATGGAAAAGACTATTATTGTTGCCACACATGACCTTGACATGGCCTATGATTTTTCGGACCGCTGCATAATAATCAATGATAAACACATCATTTATGATGGAAACTCAAATGAGATCCTGACCGATGGCAAATTCCTGAGGGCCAATAATCTGGATCTTCCTTTACGGTTTAAGAAATAAGTGATCATTATAGATTTTTAAGCATATGGAGATTGCTAACACAGAAGATGATGATCTACCTTAATGGAGTTTCATATTATTTTACGGCCCAATTCCGCTTGTTTATTTTATAGAAAATTCCACAGTTTCAGAAAGATCACTATTTCCTGACTTCCGCATTTTAATCCCAAATAAGGCCTGATAGATCATAAAACCCCACCATATAAGAAAATGAAAACTTAGAAGCCAATGTAGTGCCTTATACACAATTAGTAGTTGACAAAGATGTATTTCTATGATAGTATTTTTTCATGTTTGTAAGAGTAAAAACATCACCAAATAGTGCCGGAAGATCAGTTCAGATAGTCCAGTCTGTAAGAAAAGCAGACAGAGTCTCCCAGAAGATAGTACGTCATGTGGGAATGGCATATGATGACGGGGAGCTTGAAAAATTAAAGCTTTTGGCAGAGTCAATAAAGCTAAAGCTAGAGGCAGGTGGACAGCAGTTTCTATTTAAACCCGAAGAGATAGTAAAACTGGGAAATAATGGCAAGGAATATGAAGATAAAGACTATATCGTAAATGTTAAGAACCTAAAAGAAGAGCAGAGGCTTACCTCCGGCATTCATGAGGTATATGGAAAATTATTTGACGATCTTGGATACGATAAAGTGATAAAAAGATCCTCAAGAAATAAAGCTACTGCGGGTATTTTTAAAAATATAGTCCTTGCAAGAGTTGCAAATCCTGTATCTAAGATGGCAACAGTAGATATGCTGGAAGAAGATTTCGGGGTAACACTTGATCTAGACAGGGTGTACAGGATGATGGACAACCTGGATGGTCCCGCAATAGAAAAGCTTAAAAATATATCATATCAAAATACACTGAATCTACTGGGTACTAAAATTGATGTGATATTCTATGATGCAACCACTATATACTTTGAATCATTTGAAGAAGATGAACTAAAGAAAAACGGCTTTTCAAAAGATCACAAACATAATCAGCCCCAGGTACTTTTGGCCCTTATGGTAACAAGTGACGGACTTCCTGTAGATTATGAGATATTTGCAGGGGATACCTATGAGGGGCATACGCTAATAGGCGCACTTACTAAGATAAGAAAAAAATATGATATAGAAAAAGTAGTATTTGTGGCAGACTCTGCCATGCTCTCAAGAAATAATATTAAGTGCTTAGAAGATTTAGAGGGGAACAACTTCTCATACATAGTGGGTGCAAGGCTAAAGAATTTCTCTTCTGCCTTAAAGGATAGGATACTTGATAGTAATAATTACAGGAAAGTAAAGAAAGAATATCATATAGCAGAAATACCGGATGGAGACAGAAGAGTAATTGCAAGCTATAGCGGGAAAAGAGCCAGAAAAGACGCACGCGATAGAAAGAGGGCCATAAAAAAGCTAATGGCAAAACTTGATGGATCAAAGAGTGCCAAGAGCCATCTTTCAAACCATGGATACAGAAAATATCTAAAAGTAGAGGGAAAATCCAGAGTAGCCTTAGATGAAGAAAAGATAGCTTCCGATGCAAAATGGGACGGACTCCACGGAGTGGTAACAAATTCTAATCTGGATCCAATGAATGTGCTCTCAAAATATAATGAACTCTGGAATGTGGAAGCTGCATTTAGAGTCACAAAGCATGATCTTAAGGTGAGGCCCGTATATCACTGGAAACCACGCAGAGTTAAGGCCCATATAGCAATATGCTTTGCAGCCTATGCTCTTGTTAAAAATCTTGAATACAGGGTAAGGCTTCAGTATAAAAAGCTAAGTATTGAAAAGATAAGATATACTCTTATGAAGGTCCAGACATCAATTCTATTTGATAAGGAAAAAAGGATACGCTACGGACTCCCTTCCAGGATGAAAAGAGATGCCAGAAAAATATATAATATCTTAGACATTAAGAGATCTATTACACCTTATATTATAGAAAAATGTAAGTTGTAGTGCCTTCAGATTTTTAAAAATCCTTTATTTACGCGGGTTTCAGCGTTTTAAGTGCGGAAGAGATCTTCCAGTATGGGTTTGGGAAAAGACTTTAGTTCCTGTGATTAAGACCCTCCTATCGCAGGCCACACCTCATAAATCCTGCCTATAATATTCGGACTCATACTGGATTATTTAAAAATAATTCTTGTAGCCAGTTCGATTTTATATCCTTATTATTTTTATTTCTATTATCTTAAAAGAGAAATATATCCCTTTAATATGAGCAAATTCCTATAAATGTCATAAATAACTTGTCATTTTAAACAACATCATATATATTTATATTGTTAATATAAATAACACTATATATAAGTGAAAGCTGATATGGCTGATATAGAATTACTAAAAGAACAAAATCCCTGGTGGATTGCTAAGGAAAAAATAATCGAAGATGTAAATCTTGCCAAACTAAGAAATGTCCCGTATAAATGGCTGCCGGCGGTTATGGATTCATTTAATTTGGAAAAAGATATAATTTATACTTTGAGGGGAAGCAGGCAAACAGGGAAAACAACTCTTTTGAAATTGCTAATAGAAAAACTTTTGGAAAATAATCCGAAAGAAAATATATTTTATTTTACCTGTAATACTGTAGATGATTATACCGGTTTAACCGATATTCTTAAAACATATCTGGATTGGATTGATAATAAAAACAGAAAATATATTTTTATTGATGAAATAACATTTGTTAAAGACTGGACCAGAGGAATAAAACACCTGGCTGATATAGGTTCTCTTCAGGGTTGCACTATTATTCTTACGGGTTCTAACTCGCATGATCTTAAATATGAAACCGAAAGGATGCCTGGCAGAAGAGGGCAAGACCCGGATCTGGATAAAATACTTTTTCCTGTTTCTTTTAGAGAATATATTGATTTTGCTGCTCCGGATATTACAGATAAAATATACGATATTTCTTCCGCTAAAAAAAATTATGCTTTCTATAAAAAGAGGCTGTATCAATATCTGGATAATTTCCTGCTTACAGGAGGTTTTATTCAAGCGATCAATAATTTTGCTTCTAATAAAAAGATAGACATCGATATATACCAACAGTACTTAAGCTGGGTATTAGGTGATCTGGCAAAATTAGGAAAAAAAGAATCTTTCTCAAGACAGATATTTGACCGGGTAATAAAAAGTATTACTACAAATATAGGTTTTGACACCATAGCCAAAAAAACCAGTATAGATTCTCATTTAACCGTTGGAGATTATCTGGAAACCATGGAATCTAACTTTATAATAAAAATACTTTATCAGGTAGATATTGATCAAAAATTAGCTGTGTCAAGAAAAACAAAAAAAATATATTTTCAGGACATGTTCCTGTTCTGGGTATTTTCAGGATATGTCATGGGGCTGTCTGATTATTTTTCCGGCAGTCAAAAACGCCTGGAAGATCCGTTATTAAAAAGCAAATTAATAGAAAATGTTATCATGTCTCACTTAATAAAATCTGAAAACAGTCTTAACTGGGGCAATAGAGTCTTTTTCTTCAGGGGTTCAAACCAGGCTGAAATCGATTTTATTGTAAGAACACAGAAAAATTCATTATTACCCATAGAAGTTAAATATCAAAACAATA
>CAYRTF010000011.1:9975-12974 GCA_964427165.1 uncultured Actinomycetota bacterium
CAAAAGCATTTTTTACAATTGGATAAAATTAATAAACAGACGGGAATTATTATCTCTAAAGAAGATTTCAATATATATAAAAATAAATGGGTACTGCCTCCGGAATTATTTTTACTCTTAAACCCACCCTTAGAATAGGATCGCCTGTTATAAAATAGGCCTGCATGGGATGTTGTTCTTATTTATTCTTCACTCTGGTTATTTTGAAAAAATATTTGGATAGAATCTGCCAATATTTTCCTGATTTATTACCTGGGAATAGCTAACAAAATCTGCCGGTACGGGATTGCCTTCCAGATAATCAATAGCATATGGGATCAATATGCTTCCATATAATTCCGGAAAAGTGCATATAATAGCTTTGTATGAGCTATTCTCACTGACCAGCTCCTCCAGGTCATCTTTTGATCCGGTGGTACTGCATATGACAGCATCATTTTCCCTGCCTGCTTCCCTGAGGGCGACTGAAGCTCCAATAGTAAAAAAATTAACTGCTCCGGCGATCAATATATTATTGTATTTGGGATGTGAAGCAAGCCAATCATGCATTATTTGTCTTGATTCTTCAATGGAGGCAGTTGGGACCTTCAGGTATAATAATTTTCTTCTTTCAGCTTTAAAAAAGATCTATGACCGTCAAATGTGCCCTGTCCTCTATTTATTACACTTTTGCCAGGTTCAAGATAATCAAGATATATAAATTTTATATCACCGGGGTCCACCAGGTGGCGGTTTTATAATTGAAAGCTCTGGCAATAGGCTTATCATAGATCCGTACCTAAGCGATGTGGTGGAAAAAACACTGGGATGGACAAGGCTGGTGCCCGTACCAGTGAAGCTTGAAGACCTTAAGCCAGATATAGTTTTTTCGACCCACGACCACATAGACCACCTGGATCCGGAAGCAACTCCGGAGATAGCCAGATATTATCCATCATGTCTTTTTGCTGGCCCGGAAAGTGTGACTGTCAGCCTTAAAGAAATGAGTATAAAAAAGGTTTTTTGTCCAGTACTGGAATATCTATCAAAAAGGGTATTACTAATTTTGATTTATCACCATATATACATAAGAATATAATCATAGATAATTCAGAAGAGTGCTTCTTTCTAATTGACTCATCAAAGTTTGGGAATGACTCACTGAGAAAAATAATTGCATTAGAAAAAGTAAAAAACATAATCACAGATAAGGATATTGATAAAAAAACAGCATCTGAGTTTAAGAAAATAATCCCAAATTTCTATATTGTAGATTACTGATGTGCAATAAGAGTAGTCTGTTTAAATCGAAAGAAAGGATAAAAAATGAGCAGCAATAAACCAGTATTTAAATCAATTAATAGTATAGGGATCGTAGTAAAAGATATTGATAAGACAGTAAAGAGCTATGTAGATAAATTCGGCATTGGACCATTTAAGATCTATGAATGGCATCAAAGTATCCATGAGCGGAGTATGGTACGGAAAGCATACCTGGGTATATCTTACAACCGAAGATCACCTGAAGCATATAGTGGAGCTAAACAATACTGAACCCGGTTTTAAATATCCGGAGTCTATAAGGTAATGATTTTTCACGTTACACCCCTATTTATAATCATTTTTCTAGCTTTATAACTGTTTTTCTTGCTGGATGAGGCTTGATACGCTTTTGCCTGCAGAACCATGGGCGGCTTTCTGAAAAAAAGTATAAAAATTCATTTGATTTTCTTACAGAGGAAGAGATAATTTCGCTTGAAAAGGCGGTTCAATCAAATTATAAAAATATTCCATAAAATGAACAAGTGTTTTTTAATGTGTTCAGGCAAAACTATTTAAAATTGTCTCTTCATTAAATACTCGTTTCAAAACATCTATGGCTGAATACCAAATTCACCGGCCCAGAGCATCTCCAGAAACATCTTCCAGGGAATTATTTTTATACTGTCCACTTCCCTGGGATATTTTTCCTGACTTATAACTATAAGATTTTTTATCTCTCCGTCTTCTTTTAATGCTCTTAGACTTTTCAGGTGGATATCATGGACCAGTTTTCCCGATTTTATTTCCAGTGCGATCTGTTTTTCCCCAAGTATAAAGTCAACCTCATATCCTGTACTGGTTCTCCAGTACGTTATATCAAGTTCTGGATTTTTATAATACTTATATACCCGGAGCTCCATTAGAATAAAATGTTCAAAAGCTTTCCCGAATTCAGGTGTCCCCTGTTTTGGCTGTCTTCTTGAAAGATAATTGGATATACCGACATCAAATAGATAAAACTTATCAGCCATCACAAGACGTCTTGTTTTTGAACTCTTCCATGAAGGAATCCTGAAACCAAGCATTGTACTTTCCAAAATATCAAAATATGATCTGACAATTTTACTACTGACACCGGTTTCCCTGGCAACATTATTGTAATTTAGCAGTTCCCCGGAAGTCAGTGCAGCCACTCTTAAAAAATCACTGAACTGGGGTATTTTTTGAATCTGGGCTTCCTGGGCTATCTCTTCCTTTAAATAATCCGCTATATATGACCTGATAAGATCAGTTGGCTTATCAGATAAAAAATGCGGCGGCAGCATCCCTGAGACCAATATTGATTCCAGGTCTATTTCTCCGACTTCCATACAGGAGAAAGGTAATAGATTATACCTCAGCGCTCTTCCAGCCAGTAGGTTTGCATGTCCTCTGCGCAGCTTTCTTGCACTGGAACCAGTCAGTAAAAAGGTAATATTTTTATTTTCAATCATCCAATGCACCTCATCTAAAAGTGCCGGGACTTTTTGGATCTCATCAATGACAATCAGTTTCTTAGTATCCAAAAATCTTTCTCTGAGTAATGATGGCCTTGAAGCATATTCTGCAAAAACATCTGTCTGAAGCATATCTATAAGAATAATTTCCTCGGGGCCGAAATTATGTTTGATCCAGGAGCTTTTTCCTGTTTGTCTGGCACCCCAGAGAAAAGAAGAATAGCCTGTGTCAATATTTAAAAGTCTTCTGATATATTTACC
>CAYRTF010000011.1:12984-15744 GCA_964427165.1 uncultured Actinomycetota bacterium
TACCAAGTAAAGAAAAATTTTAAAAATATACCCTATAAATTATATACTTACAACTTGGCATTTCCGGCACCTATCCCCTGGGAATAAATATGAAAGCCATAGAAAAAATCCGGGAATCAAAATAAAATTGACATTTGGTTTTCTTTCATATAATATTAGAAAACATTTACAGAAAACCTTTTCCTATTATTATATAAATATGACAGTTGAAAATAAAAAAAGGGCCGATATATTCCTCATAGCCAGGGAAGCAAAGGTCTCCATTGCCACCGTTTCCAGGGTACTGAATAAAACCCAGGCGGTGACAGAGGATAAGAAGAAAAGAGTGCTTGCCGCCTGTAAGAAATATGATTATAGGCCCAGCCATATAGCCCGTGCCATAAGGACCAGAAGAACCAGGAATATTGCGCTTGTGATCCATAGCCTGTCGATATTTACTAAAAATGTTGAACTTATAGACTCTGTAGAAGAGAAGCTGGAAAGTTATGGCTACTGCCTTAATATCTTCAATACCCGGCTCAATATAGAGAAACAGGATGATATCGTAAATATCATAGATGAAAGGGTGATCGACGGAGTGATACTCCAGGGCTCGGGATTTACCTCAAGGAAAATGGACAGAAAGGTAATAGAGCAATTATGTGAAAGAGATATACCCTCTTTTTTGATCGAAAGGTATATAGCAAACAAGGATATGCCTTATGCGGCAATAGATGGAAAAAAGGGAGGGGAACTTGCAGCAGAGTATCTTCTTGATATGGGGCATAAGAATATAGGGATAATCACCTATCCATTAAAGTATACTGTTCTAAATGACAGAATAAGCGGCTTTATGAAAGTTTTGAAGAAAGCAGGTATTGAACCCGGGTTAATGTGGGAGCTTGAAGTATCGGGACATAATATAAGCGATAATGAAGCCTCTATCGGGGAAAGGGCAGGATCCATTAAGGAAAGTAAGATATCTGCCATATTCTGTACAACAGATATCCTGGCTATCTCACTTATAAATGTCTTAAGATCAAATAATATTAAGGTCCCGGGTGATATATCGGTAATAGGATTTGACTATCACCCTCTTTCAGAAGCGATTCCCAATAAACTTACCACGATAAATAATGACCTGAAAAAACTGGGGGAGATAGCGGTTGATAATCTGGTATCGCGGATAGAGAAAGGGAGGTTTATAAAGACCTCCACTGTAATAGAGCCCGCGCTTATCGAAAGAGATACTGTAAGGAAAATATAAATTTTTATATATTTTTAAAAAAATTAATAAATGACAGTAATAAGAAGAGGAGAGAAATGAAGGAAAGAACCAGTTTGAAAGATAAGACGATGATAGTAACAGGGGCCAGCGAGGGCCTGGGAAGATATCTCTGCGCCTACTTTGCCGGGATGGGAGTAAAAGTACTGGGTATTGCCAGGAATAAAGAGAAACTGGAGGATCTTAAAAAAGAGGCAGTAGATAATGGAGGCACCATAGAGACATTTGCTGCAAGTGTCATAGATTACGATAAGATGAAAGAAGCTGTTGATAGTGCAGCGGCCAGATGGGGGAAAATAGATATCCTCATAAACAATGCCGGAGTGGGCAAATGGCCCGGCTCTATTGCGGACCAGACAGAAGAGACGATCGATGCGGTAGTAGATACAAACCTTAAGGGCCTCATATACATGACAAACCTTGTAGCTCCTCACATGATAGAGAAAAAGGACGGATATATGTTTAATATATCCTCTACTGCGGGACTTAAAGGTTCCGGAGGTTATGCCATATACGGCTGTACCAAAGCAGCTGTAAATAATTTTAGCGAAGGAGTGGCAAAGGAGCTTATAAACCATAATATACATGTGGTGACCCTTTGCCCCGGCGGAATCGACACGGAATGGTGGGATAAATGGAAGAAAAAAGGAAAACCCAAAAAATCTGATGTCGAGGTACTGCTGGACAGGGAAGATATGGCAGAGCTTATAGAGTTTATAATGGCACAGCCAAAACGTGCATTCTATAAACAGGTCATACTGCCGCCTACAAGTGAATATATTAAATACTGGTAAGCGGTATTGATTGAACCATATTGTAAAAGACAAGAAATGAGACCAGATAGGATGGGCTACTATGAAATACAGGACGATGGGAAAGACAGGATTTAAAGTTTCGGAAACAGGCTTTATATTTATTTGTCCTCTTATGAAAACATTTACAAAAAGTAATAATATATTATTAATAATTTAAGACCAGGAGAAAGTCGGGGAGAAAAATATGGATGCGATGACCAGCAGGGAGAGGATAATGGCAGCGGTCAGGAGGGAAAAGACTGACAGAATATGCGTATCGCCTTTTATGCATACTGACTGCATTGCAAAGGTGGTAGACGGCAATCCGAACAAAATAACCATAGAAGACTATGTAGAGGCATTTGAGATAGTGGGATGCGATGGGATAGTCTGTGAAAAGATAGATTCAGGGGTGGATGATCTGTGGAAAGTAAAAGTATTGGAAAAGCGTGATGACTATACGCTGGAGGAACATGTCCTGGAAACTCCTGCAGGGACCGTTTCTCAGGTACTCAGGACATATGAGGACAGGTTTCACTGGCAGGTAGAGTATCCGCTCAAGAAGGTAGAGGATCTCAAGGTCCTTAAATGGTATATGGAAAACTTCGGGGATATGGTATCAAAAGAAAATATAGAGGCCTTAAGGAGAAAGGACAAAATACTTGGCGATGCAGGCGTGATAAGCCTTATTCTTCCCAATAA
>CAYRTF010000012.1:0-529 GCA_964427165.1 uncultured Actinomycetota bacterium
AAGCATATCTTCCCTGTTCTGAAGTTCTGAAAGATTATTTTTCAGTTCGCTGTATTCCCCCGGGTCAAACTTTGTATCTTTTTCGGCTACTGGATCACCGGAGGGTTTTAGCTTCCCGATTTCTTTCTTCCAGTGCTCTAATAAACTATCTATCTTATCTTCAAGCTTTTCAAATTTAATATCCGTCTCTTCCTGGATGATCATCCCTGCTTGTTCGGATCCTGAAAGATCTGACATACTCTTGATCATAGATACAATAGCAGACTCAGACCTGTTTCTTGCCCTGATTTTTTCCCTGAACTGCTTAATTGAATTAACATTATGAACACTGAAGAATTTCTCTTTTTCAATTATTAATGATCTCTTTTTATCTTCATCATCCCTTACCTTTGTTGAGATCTCTGAGATCTGAGCGTCAAGAAGTCTTGCCTGATCCTTGAGAGCATCTCTTCTCTGGCATATTTCATCATACTTATCTTTAAAGGACCTGGCTATAGGTATTATATCGTCAATCCCTCTTGTCTTAAAT
>CAYRTF010000012.1:539-1037 GCA_964427165.1 uncultured Actinomycetota bacterium
GTCTTAAATCCAAGCTTTTTGAATTCACTTTCCAGAATGCTGCCGCTTGTTTTAAACTTACTTTTTCCTCTGCCTGCCCTGCTTATATAAATGATCACCGCAACCGAGCCAATAAAAAACAGGGCCGGAAAAATAAATGAAAGCAATATATTTTTTGTAGGAAAATAAACAATTGGAAAACTGGCAGGGATCAGTACTAGAAGAATGGCGGCAAGTATCTTTGGAAACACCCCGATCTCCCTGGTCTCTTCACTCTTCCTGCGGCTGTATATCTCGAGTTCATTTAGTACTTTATCTATCTCCTTCTTTTTATTTTCCATAGGTCCAAGCCTGGCCTGGATCTCAATTATTTTTTCATCAGTTGAGGCCTTATTGGCGCTGTTTTTTTCAAGATCTTTTTTGTAGATATCTATTCTCCTGTCAATGGAATCCAATTCACTATTGAGTTCTAATATTCTGTCATGATCTGCCTGGTTAAAATCCTTTAAATCCTTGTAG
>CAYRTF010000012.1:1047-14793 GCA_964427165.1 uncultured Actinomycetota bacterium
TCCTATATTTATCCCAACTCTGTGATTTTTCAGCCATTTCTATTTTTTTCCGGATACTGGAAATATCCTGCTTTACCTTCAGTTGATCCAGCTCCAGAAAATCATACTTCTGTTTTCCTGCATCATCTGCATATTCTTTACTATCAGAGACAAAGGTTTTTGTTGCGTTCATAAGTGATGCTATTTTGCCATAATCCCTGCTGTCTGAAAGACCTGAATCACTTGAAGCCCTTGTCAGCCTTCCATAATCTTTTATTCCAGAAATAAGTTCCTCGATCTTTTCGAGATTCATACCTGTAAGCCTGTCAGTAATACTCTTATAATATCCGCATTCCTGCTTAAGGGTAAGATCGCTGTCCCGGATGATAAAAATATTCCTGAGATCCAGCCCCGCAAATGATATATGCTTTAACAGGCCTTTTTTTACAGAGATCTTTATTTCCTTGCCATCAGAATCTTCAAATAAAATAAAGCCTTCAGGGTCCTCCTCGACCCGGTTTATCCTATTAAAATCCCTTACTTTGCCCTCGAGCATCATCTTTGTGATGGCATCGATGGTAAGTGTCTTGCCCGCTTCATTTCTTCCCCATATGACCTGGAGTCCCGGACCGATATCAAGATCCAGGTTCTGCAGCGGACCATATCTGATTATAAATATTTTTTTTATTTTCATATTATTTTATAAACACATACTCACTTCAAGGCGTCCAGTTTTGAAAATTGCATTATGACCATCTCATCTATCCTGTCTCTTAGCTCCTGATCATCATTTCTGGTACTGCCCAAATTTTCTTTAAATGCCTTATACAGGGGGTCCTCTAACACACTTTTTATATCACGGTACTCTTCAGCTATCTCAAGCCTGCTGCTTTCAAATCCCGAACTATCCATCACTTTGCTTATCTCTTTTCCCAGGTCCCTCTCGCTCATTGAGATAAAACCGCCCAACTTTATTTCAAGGCAGACATCTAGGCCGGTAAAACTGGCCAATCTGCTTTTTAGATCTTTTAAAAGCTTATTCTCCTTCCCGGGATAAAAATTGATCTCTATCCTGTCATAATAAAAAGAATCCAGTTCCAGGAAGCTAAGTCTCTTGTCCCTGATCCTGTTTGTATCAAGAAGCGTCACTCTCCTCCTGCCCTGTTCTTTTCTTGTCACGGATACCGGACTTCCGCTGTAAATAAAAATAGTACTGTCTGTGATATGATTTTCTACCACCCTGGAATGAAAGTGTCCAGACAGAATATAATCAAATCCGAGATCACCCAGAACCCTGGAATTTACTGGAAGATAGGCCTGTCTTTCCTCCTGGCCGTATTCCTCCTCTCCCAGATATGGTATATCAAGCGTACAATGTAGCATTAAAATATTGATCCTGGATTTATCTATAGAATTTTTAAGATCAAATACCAGGTCATTAAAATCCTGGTTGGAATATGGGAGCGATATTAACCTTGTATTCTCATAATCCGTGACCTCGAAAGGTTGTGAAGTCATTATCTTTATGCTGTTTCCAAAATTGAGGTCAGCTCTATAAGATCCCATATCATGATTGCCCGGTATTGCGATTATGGTAAATGGGAGTGAAGACAACATATTCCTGAGATCAGGACGCAATATATCAGCTTGCTCAACGGAGTCGAAGAGGTCCCCCGATATAAGAACAAGATCTGCTTTTTGTTCTATCGCCGTGGAAATAATATTTTCCAGAGCTTTTATGCGCTCAGGTTTTTTTGAGCTTAAATGAAGATCTGAGGTCTGGATTATTTTCATTTAATTACAATAACATTTACTTTGGTGTAAAAAAAGGACTTTAATCATCTAAAAAGCATTTTTAAAGCATTTAATAAGCGTCTATAAAGGGAAGTTTTTCCTTCTTGATAAAGGCGATCGCCTGGCTGGAGGCGACAGTCTTCCCCTCTCCGTTTTTTACCAGTACATTATATGTGCCGATGGTCCGTCCCCTGCTGACTTCTGTGGCTTCAGCAGTCAGTACGTCCCCGGGGTTTGCTGGTCTCGTATAGTTTATGTCAATGTTTAAAGCTACTGCAATATTGCCATAAGAATTTGCAGCCGAACCAAAAGCTACATCTACCAGAGAAAAAATAGCTCCACCGTGTATGGTGTGATGCAGATTAAGGTGGTCCTTTTTGGCCTTCATCTGTACTTTACTATAACCTTCCGACAGTTCCAGCACCTTCATGCCAAATAATCTTACATATGGTTCCTTCTCAACATTTTCCTTTATTAATCCAAGTATATCTTTTCCCATTATATCCCTTCTATACCTTTCAAGGATTAAAATTTATAGATTATAGATCATCATGCCTTTAAATATTTTTCATGCTGTTTGCCTTTATTTCTTCTTACTTAGCAAACCCAGTTTTTCCTTCAAAACTATATCTGAAAGCTCAATCAGGCGGTCATGGGGGCAGACTTCGATGCATTTTCCGCAAAGCGTGCATTTGGAAAAATCAAATTCAGGAATACCTTTTTCCTCATTCCAGATGATCGCATCATTTTCACAGACTTTGAAGCACTTTCTGCACCTCAGGCAGCCGAGATCGCATTTTTTCCTCCCCGGTATATTTTTCAGGGATCCGTAATTGCATAAAAAAACAATATTGGCATACGACTGCACAAGTTCAATAATATTATTTGGACATTCTCTAACACAAAGTCCGCAGCCTGTGCATTTGTCCGGGTCCACCACTGCAACATTTAATTCCTTATCTATCTGGATCGCATCAACCGGACACACTTCCATACAGTCCCCAAACCCAAGACATCCATAAGGGCACTCTTTTGGTCCTCCGGCCAGGCTGGAAGCAGCCTTGCAGGATCTTACACCACTATACTGGCCAAGCCATTTGGAATTACCATAACATTTGACTACTGCCTTCTTATCCATCTCTGATGCATCTATCTCAAGGTCCAGAAGTTTTTCAAGACTCTCAAGCATCTCCGGTTCCTGCAGAACAGTCGCACATGTGCTGGTAAAGAAGATATCCTTATCCTTTGCAAGTGCCTGCGCATAAGCAAAACAACCGGGATACCCGCATGCGCCGCAATTCATCCCGGGAAGGCATCTGGACACTTCTTCGATCTTCTTAAGACTTTCAGGTTCCTTTGGCAGAACTTTAAATACCACAAAAATAAGTACTCCGCAAAGTAAACCGATTCCACCAAGTATTCCTATTATTCCTAACATTCCCATAATATTTCACGATCTATAGATTTTATATCATCCCATTAAAGCCCATAAATGCGAGTGCCAGCAGCGCCGCTGTAATAAAGGCTATCGGAAGTCCCTTCATGGACCTCGGAGTATCTGCCAGATCAAGCTTTTCCCTTATTCCAGACATTATTATAAGGACCAGGGTAAATCCTATCCCTCCGCCGAGGGCGCTTGCCGTACTCTCAAGGATCGTATAATTCTCTGCTGAATTAATAAGAGCTACGCCAAGTACCGCACAATTAGTTGTTATAAGCGGAAGATAGATGCCCAGAGCATTATAAAGACTGATATTTGTCCTCTTTATGGCGAGCTCCACAATTTGTACGAGGGATGCTATCACAAGAATATAAAGGACTATCTGCATAAACTCTACATCATAAGGCACGAGGACATAATTATATATAACAGAGGTCACCACGGATGATATAAGCATGACCAGCGTAACAGCCATACCCATGCTTACTGCATTGGAAAGTTTTTTAGAAACTCCAAAAAATGGGCATAATCCCAGAAATTGGGAAAGTACGATATTGTTTACAACTGCCATTACTATAAATATTGTTATAAGGTTAGTCACCTTTTATCACTCCTATCCATTTAAAGAGGGCCAGCAGTAGTCCTATTACAAGAAAAGCTCCAGGTGGAGAAATAAAGAAAGTCATCGGATGTTCGGCGAGTACCGGGATATTGAACAGATCGAATCCAAAAACAGCCAGTCCTCCCGTGCCAAGGATCTCCCTGAAAAGCGATATGATGACCAGGGCCAGTGTAAAACCCAACCCTATTCCCAGTGCATCTGCCATGGAATCCAGTACTGAATTCTTTGAAGCAAAAACCTCTGCCCTGCCGAGAATAATACAGTTAACGACTATAAGTGACAGATAGATCCCCAGGGATTTATGAAGGGGTGGAATATATGCTTCAAATACCAGGCTCAGTATGGTAACAAAGGTAGCGATAATCACTATGAAAACAGGTATCCTGACTAAAGGAGGAATTGTTCTGCGGACAGCCGAGATAATTATATTTGAACAAAAAAGCACAAATATGACTCCTGCACCCATCCCGAGGGCATTGTCGATAGAATTTGTAACAGCCAGTACCGGGCAGAGTCCAAGAGTAAGGATGAAAACAGGATTAGATACTACCAGTCCTTTTATGAATTCCTTCCAGAAAACAGATCCCCTGCTTTCCCTTATTCCGTATTCAGTTTTTTTATTTCCATCTTCCATTTTATATAAACACTTCTAAATATAATCTATCCCTGTCCTGAAAGTATTTCAATTACTTCTATCATTCTACCCTGAATGGCTTCAGTAACTGCCCTCGAGCTTATCGTTGCTCCTGTAATGGCATCTATTTTCCCCCCATCCCGTGAAAGCGCAATTTCATCCGCCGCAAGCCCTGCAAACTGCCCGGTAAATGGTTCCTCTGTTATCTTGCCTCCCAGTCCCGGCGTCTCAATATGTGAAAGTACCTCCATATCTCTCAGTGTATAATCCGCATTCATACCTACGAGTATGTTTATCGGCCCTCCATATCCCTTTCCAGCTGCAACAAAGGTATAGCCGGCAATATTATCACCTTCATATACTATAATAATATCACCAGACTCCTGAAAACTTGTAAGATCCGGGAATATCGACTCCAGGACACTTTTAATTTTAGCTTCCGTTTGTGCCGCTACAACCGCTGAAGTAAAAGAATTTATCCACAGCAGCAAACTAACCGATATCAACACCACAAGGGACAAAAACACTATAGGATATAATCTTTTTGATTTTAGTCTTTCAAGCATTTTTCTTTTTCCCCTGGTATCCAAACGGTTTAGGTTTAATATATTTATCAATAAGCGGAGTAAAAGCATTCATTATAAGGATAGAAAAACAAACCCCTTCCGGCATCGGTCCAAAATTCCTGAATAGCACTGTAAGCACTCCCAGACCTACTGCAAAGATTATCCTGCCATTTCCTACCACAGGAGATGTAGCATAATCTGTGGCCATAAAGAATGCTCCTATCATCAGGCCGCCTGCAAGGAGCTGGAAGATAATATCATCTCCGGCCAGCAGTGAGCCAATAGCCACTGTACCCAGGTAAAAAACAGGTATTCTCCAGTCTATTATCCTGAAAAGCAGAAGTATTATCCCGCCTGCAAGGATAAGCAGGGCCGAAGTCTCACCCATGGAACCTGAAGTGTTGCCAAAAAGAAGGTCCCTGTATAAAGTCAGTTTGTCTCCCTGGGCAATAAAACTTTCACCCAGCGGTGACGGGCCGGTTACAGCATCCGGATTAAAGTATGAAGGCAATACCCATGTGGTCATCTCCCGCGGAAAACATACAGAAAGAAAAGCACGCCCTGCAAGAGCCGGGTTAAATATATTGTATCCAAGTCCGCCGAATGCTTCCTTGACGACCGCTATTGAAAATACTGCACCGGTGACCGCCATCCAGATAGGAAGTCTGGGAGGGAGGACAAGTGCAAACAACAGTCCGGTGATCACAGCGCTCCCATCCATTACAAAGCGTTTATGCCTGAGTTTTTTGATCACATATTCAGTGAGTACCGTTGCAGCGATACAGACCGCAATAAGGACAAGGCTCCAGTAGCCAAAGAAATAAACAGCCGCAGCCGCGGGAAAGATAAGGGCTATTACTACAATATACATGATCCTGCTTATGGAAAAACCTCTCCATATATGTGGAGCATGTGTTATCAGCATCTTGCTTCCCATATCCATATCTATCTTTTTCTTATTCATGCTATACCTGCTGCTGACCCTTTTTAGGATTTTTCTCCCGAAAGGACCGCGCTATCCATCATTACAATGATCACTTATCACTTTTTTGCTTTGCAAGCATTGCCTTGCCTGTCTTTATATATCCCACTATCGGTATATTTGCAGGGCATACATATGCACATGAACCGCATTCTATACAGTTCTCTATATAGTGATCCGAAAGCCCGTCACTTCTACCGCTTTTGACTGTCCTGACATAGACCAGCGGCATAAGATCCATCGGGCATATCCTTACACAGCTTCCGCAATTTATACAATTTTGTTCATCCGGTATTCTACTATCCCTTGCAAGGACACAATTGACCCCCTTTGTAACAGGAAAATCCAGCTCTACAAGCGTATTCCCCATCATGGGCCCCCCGATTATGACTTTATTGGTCCTTTCATCATTAATACCGCATAGATCTATAAGTTCCCTTACCGGAGTTCCTATCCTTGCCAGCACATTTTTAGGGTTTTCAAATTCCCCGGTAACGGTTATAACTTTGTCTATAAGGGGTTTCCCCTCTATTAATGCTTCATAGATCGCTTTTGCAGTAGTCACATTATTTACAACTACTCCAACATCCATCGGCAGTCCTCCCATCGGCACCGCTCTGCCGACTACAGTTTTTATAAGCGTTTTTTCTGCTCCCATGGGATATCTTGATGGAAGTGATACTATCTTAAATATATCATCAAAACCGATCTCAAAGATAAGATCCTTTATATGTGTTATGGCATCCCTTTTATTATCCTCTATTGCAATAAATATATCCTTTGGATCAAGCGTTCTCGATATTATATATAAACCCATAAGTACCTGCCTTCCGTATTCCAGCAGTACCCTGTGATCCGAAGTGATGAATGGTTCGCATTCACATCCATTAAGTATAATGGTATCTATTTTCTTTTCAGGAGGGGGTTTAAGTTTTACATGGGTGGGAAATGCTGCACCTCCGAGGCCTACGATCCCTGCTTCCCTTATTGCCGCAAGCATATCTTCCTTCTTAAGAGAGTCTATTATGGACTTTAGCCGCCTGTAATCCTGTGTCAGGTTTATATTAAAAACCTTCTCTATGCCCGCCCACCGGTCCTGGCCATCTGATTCGATGGTCACAGCATCCATCAGCCGGCTTGTTGCGGGATTCATTATTTTTGAGATCTTTTTTACTTTCCCTGAAACAGAAGAATGAATAGGTGAAGATACATATGCACTGCTGTCGGCGATCTTCTGGCCGGTTTCCACCATATCGCCTTTTTCAACTATAAAGCTGCAGGGAGCGCCTATATTCTGGATCAGCGGAAGTATTATTTTCTCAGGAAGTTGAAGTGGTTCAATAGGTTTTTTTGAAGTAATCTTATTTTCAGGCAGATGAAGCCCCCTGAATTTACTTTTTTTCTTTATTAAGACCGCCATTTAACCCCGGATAAATAAAAAACCTCATGCTATTTTACTTCATATACTTCGAAAGTCCAGTAGAAGTGGTGCTTTTTCTTTCATTATCAATTATCAATGTTTCAACTCCATCTATTTCCTCAATCAGCTCAAGTCCGCGGGTGGGCCCCATTACAAAAACAGAAGTGGCCAGCACATCTGCTTCGGTGCAGTTTGAGGCTATTATTGTTACACTTATACACTCATCCGCTGAATAACCTGTCAATGGATCAGTAATATGATGCACGCTCTTTTCAGGATTATAATACCGGTAATAATTACCAGACGTGGCCACTGCCATTCCTTCAATAATAAAGCCGGGGAGAGGTTCAACGGTGCCAGGATCTCCTTTATCATCACCAAAAGGATCATCCAGCTCTACCAGCCAGCCTGTGCCGTCAGACTTTATTCCTATCGTTCCGATATCGCCTCCCGCATTTACAAGAGCATTGTCTATGCCAAGACCAGTTAATGCCTTCAGTGCTTCATCTACTGCATAGCCTTTTGCTATCCCTCCAAGATCTATTGACATTCCGGGGATCCCAAAATATATTTTTGTATCTTCTATTACTATTTTATCTGAACCTACATACTTCAGAGCCTCTTCCACTCTTTTTGCCTGCACTTCTTCGGTCTCCCTCCACAGACCCTCTTTCCATAGCTCAAGTACCGGGCCGATAGTTATATCAAAACTCCCGCCGGAAATATTGTAATAATAAACTGAGAGGTCCATTAATTCCCTGAATTCCCTTGAAGGCGACTCTATGCTCCCTTCATTGTTTAATCTGGATGCCTCGCTATTCTCATCATAAATAGAGGCAATAGATTCTATTTCACCGATCCGCTTAAAAGCTGCTTCTATGGCTTCGCCTGCAGTATCTTTATCAGCATAGACTATTACCGTGATATAGGTGCCCATCATCTCCCGGGTCACCTCATATTTATCCACTACCTTGAACTTGCACGAGACCAAACCCGCCGGAATTAATAAGACGGTAGTAAATATTATAAATATGACAAACAGGTTTTTTACCTTATTATGTAAAAAATGCACTATAATCCCCTTCCTAGGAACCTGCCCTAGATCAAAAATGATTATTCTCATCAAGTTTCTGGCCCGCATTATATGCCCTGGCCATCCTGAATTTTTCTTAAGGTATGGACCATCGAATCATCTGCAAGATCGACATCATCGTAGTTTATGGGTCTGCTTTTTTCTATATCCCTTTTTAGCACTGCTCCCTCACTAAGTCCAATCGGAAGCAGGCCCTGTTTTTTTGCTATATCATATTCATCTATCAAGCCATATACCGTATATCCGCCTATCCTGTCCAGCCTGTCTCCAGCTCTAAGATCCTTCTTTGCAATGGTCACCACTTCGGAAACAAGTCCGCCTGCAGGTATCATCGTGGGCTCACGGTAGAAGTATGCACGGGCTATCGATATCGGGGTTTCCATGCTTGTCAGGTGATACGGCCTGTAGAGCAGATAATTTGGACCGCTGCCCATTAGCAAATACTTTAACTCCTCTGCAAGTATTTTATTTTTTGTGGTATAGACAAGGAAAACCCCGGGGGCAAGATCTCCTATTACAAATTCCACTACACCGCTATTATCAAGTATGCCGCCCTGTTTCTTTGTTTTTAGGATATCCAGAAGTTCTCCTTTATTTGCCCTCACAGCATGCATCCCCCTGCAGTCAGGTCTGAGACCAGTTGCATTTGAAAGGCATGCCATTTCTACCATTGATTTGGTCCCATCTACAAAAGATGTCATCATATAAGGATCAGAACCCTTTTCCCGGGCATAATCTGCAAGTGATGCAGGGTTGGCTTCACGGTCAAGAGGATTATTTTTTCCTTTACCGGCAGCTATTACCTCCATACCCAGGGAATCTATAAAATCAAAAAGTTCCTTAGCCGCTGGAGGCTCATCTCCAGCCGACAATGTATAGACGACTCCATATTTTTCAGAAAAGTCCCTTAAGATAGGGCCAATAGTAACATCCATCTCCACATTAAGCGTAACCAGGTGTTTTTTTGAAGCTGCTATTGTATTTAATGCTATATATGCCCCAGCCTCGGGATTTCCAGTTGCATCTACTATTATGTCGATCTCATCAATATCAAACAGAACCGAAAGACTGTCCGAGTATATGAGTTTTCCTCTGGAAATGGCTTCTTTTATCAGGCCCTTTGCTTTACTGCTAAAAATATTTTTTGCAAACCTTACACCGGATATATCAGTGGATGCTTTTCTGGAATTATTTTTAGAATCAATAAAGGAATAATCATCCTCTGAGATGCCAAGAGCAGATAAAGTCTTTTTTGTTTTTCCTACATCAAGATCTGCAAGAGCCAGGACTTCCATGCCCTTAAGTCCCCTTATCTGGGAAAGCAGACCCTTGCCCATCTGTCCCAGACCCGCAAGTCCGACTTTTATGCTCTTGCCCTCCCGGGCAATATCTTTTAATCTTTTATTAAGGCCGATCATGAGTTTTTATTCCAGGTCCTTAAAATTTTAAAGATCCTATCATCCGGTCAAGGATTTTTTGAGCATATTCCAGATAATCAAGATCAGATAATCTCATAAACAAGTACAGCATATCATCATTTTTCAAAAAGTTAAAAGTGATGTACCATGCCCTGCCGCCTTCCTCATTATTTCTGTACTCCACTTCAAATACTTCGATATCCCCGACCACTTTATGACCCTCTGTTCTTTCAATCCCGTTTTCACCTTCCGGGACCACCTCCTGGTCAAGCAGATTATCAGCAAAATCAATATAATCATCTTCTTTTGGTGAATACTTTTCCCCAAGCGCCCAGATATTTACAATTATATTTTTTTCAGTTTCTTCCGGGATAAACCGGACCTTTAGCCCGGACTCTATCTCCTCTTCAGTGAAGGACCAGTTATCAGGATAGTCAAACTCCAGCGAATGATCACCATTTATATATTTTAATCCGTCATCGAATAGATCTAATGAAAACTCTTCAGGGACTATATCAAAATAATACTCACCGGCGGTCTCATCTTCATGCAGTATTTCAACCCTGTATGTATCGATAGGCAATGCTTTTCCGCCCTCGTTTATCAATTGAAAGATTATATAGGCCGGGACATAAAGACTCTCGTCCACTATAAAGCTTTCCTCTTCTAATAGTTCGTCTTCACCATTGAACCATTTTATACTAAACTGTTCGCCTTCTATCTTGTAACTTGCTTTTATTGCAGCAAATATTGTATCTCTCTGGAAAAACTCTTTATTTCCCCCTAAAGGATTTCCCTGCTCATCCATGCCTTTGAAAAAACTAACCTCAAGTATCTCAACAGGAGGTTTGTTTATCCTGAATTCACCTGTCGACTTGAGCTCGCCATTATGGTAAAAACTGACTGAATAATCGCCGGGTTCCGCAATTATATCACTACCTCCATTGGGGACAAGTTTATTTGAAAAAAATCCCTCTATATAACCGGTGGCCTGTGTAGAATAGACATTTGTAGAGTCAGCTATAATTTCGCCGGTTTCAGGGTTTTCCCAGATAAACCTCCACTTATCTTCAGCTTTTGCTCCCGAGACTTCTATCACGGCAAATATCTGACCGACTTCAATATCGAAGTTATCACATGCATCGCCGGGTTCAAAAGTAGCGCTATCTACTTCCCTGCATATTATAAGCTCGCCAAATACCTGCTCCGGGGCGCATGATACTACCTGGGATGATAGGATAATACAGCATATTACCAGTATAGTAATAAATATATTCCTGATCCTCAACAATGACAGGCTGCCGGATTTTTTTAATATCAAGTCGGCTGCCCCTCGTTTGGAACAACGCAGATCATGCTCATACCCTTATCACCGGCAATAAATTGATGGAGTTCCCCTTTCGGCACCAGGAGAAATGTATCCTTTTTTATAGGTATTTCCTGGCCGTCCCTGAAAACATGTCCATTGCCTGAAACAATAAACACTTCATGTTCCCACCCATGCGTATGCTTTGGTGTATGGCCATTGGGGTCGATCTCAAATAGTCTCATAGCAAAATTCGGAGCTCCGTCTTTTGCTGTTATCATAGGATAGAACTTTATCCCTGATACTTCCCCTCCGTCCATGATGTCAGGACTTATCTCGGTTTTATTTTTAATCTTCATAATTGCTCCCCTCCCCTGACCCTGTCCAGGACCAAAGGGTTTTATATATCAGGATAAATAAACTTGTCGTTTACTGGTTCAATATATTCTGGAAAAATGCATTTTTCTCTGCCTCATTATAGCCGACTGCACTTGATTTTCCGAACCACTGCGGCCATGAATTAAATGTAGTCACTACAATATCTCCCCTTTGCATGGAAAGAAGCACTGGCAGTATCTCTGCGGCCTGGGCCATTGAGATATTGGTATAGATAAACTGTCCAAGCGTCCCCATAAAGGAACCTAGGTTTCCGGAATTTACCATGCCTTTCTTTTGAAGGAGAAGCTCGGCTAACATCATAGCGGATTGCTTTTCCCTTGCATAAGCTCCTCCGCCATAAAGCGTCCTGCCTTTTCTTGCACGTGTAAGCGCCAGAGCCTGCGCACCATTTATATGATGTGTCCCCGGACCCAGATAACATCCGGAAAAGCCATCTGCTATATTTTCCTCTACGGCAACAGTTACTCCGCCCATCCAGTTGATAAGCGCCGGAAAACCGTCAAAGTCTGTAATTGCATAAAAATCTATCTTTCCGCCTACAAACTGTTCAAATTTTCCAACAGCATAATCATGTCCGCCGATCGCATGATATCCGTTTATCTTCCTTCCGCCAAACCAGGTATCCCTCGGGATAGTCACTATATATGCTTTCCTGGTATCAAGGTTAAGGTGGACAAAGAGATTGATATCAGTTCTTCCGCTTACCCTGCCTCCTGCACGGTCAGCAGCGCTGTCATCTCCCCAGATGATGAAATTCACTTTTCTGCCTGCATGAAATCCTGTCGCTCCCGATGATGAGAACCCCCCTATAGATGCGACAGCAGCTGGCGCCCCGGCATATGGTGTAATACCGAAATCAGCACATAGCTGTGAAAATTCCTGGGATTTTAAGAAGCCGTCAAGCACTTTTTCCCTGTTCATGCCCCCGGCCATGCGGTCAAGCCAGGCAGCATAACCTTCAGCATCCGGCTGACGGTTAAAAAATGCACTGTAGAGGATAGCCAGGAATGCTTCATTGCCGTGGTTATTGGCCTGGAACTCTTCACTAAATACAAAGCCATGAGCGACATCAGCTCCTGTCTTTGAACCATTCATAAGTCTTCCCACCCATTCATCTAGTCCGCCGGAATCTGGCTGCCTGCCCAGGCACTGTACATAAAACCTGGTCACAAAAGCCTGCACCTGTTCTGCCGAGCCGCCGCTTAGAGTAGCCGGCATAATGGTTATTATAAGTACGAGAATAAGTGCAAAGACCACTAAAAACTTTGCTTTTGAGAATAATTTTTTACTCATCACCTGCCCCTTACTTTCTTAATATATTTATTAATACTTTATTTTATATATTATATAATAAATCTTATTATATAATTTTATTATATTTTTTTAAGTTTATATGTTATAGCTCTTCGGGAAACTTATTTATCCCGATCCTGGTTAATGCAAAATCATATCTTATCGGGTCATTTTTTTCAATATTTTTAAATGATTCTGTGATTTCTGCCGCAGTTTTCATATCTGCCTGTTTTCTTCCTGTTAGTCCCAGGTGGAGTGAGATGCGGTGCATGTGGGTATCAAGCGGGATAATAAGCTTTGATGCAGCTATACCCTTCCAGCCTCCGGGATCAACACTGTCATCCCTTATCATCCAGCGCAGGAAAAGATTAAGTCTTTTAAATGCACTTCCACCCGTATGTGATGGTATAAGGGAGCAGCATGAGTTTTTTGAAAAAATGGAAAAGTTTTTACAAAAGCTAAGAGAAGCCGGGATAATATTGTCATCCTTGCTATTATAATTTTCCAAAAAAGCAGAATTGAGTGATCCGAAATCCCTGATCATCTTACCAGCCGCAATCAAGAGCCCCGCTATCTCATTTCCAGTCGTAAACCTGTGCTTAAAACCTCTAAAGCATTCTTTCAACTGTTCAGGTCCTGTTTTTAGTAAAAATCTATATGGTGAAGGTTTCATCTTGTCCAGCACAATATCAACACTTTTAAGGATCTGTGCGACTCTTCCATATGCAAGTGAAGAAGATATAATACCGGCTATTTCCCTGTCCTTTAAATCATCATATCTGTAAAGAAACTCCAGTGG
>CAYRTF010000012.1:14803-15646 GCA_964427165.1 uncultured Actinomycetota bacterium
TTTCTGAATGTTTTAAGGATATTTTATCCGCAAGGCCCTCAAGAGCTTTAAGGTCTTCATCCTTTGGATGACCTTTTATTGCAACCGGATCAAGTATTTCAGCTTTAAGGGTTGAGACAATATCTGCAAGTATCTCGATTGTCTTTCCTCCCCAGCCATATGAACCAATAATGGATATAAACCTTACTTTGGGCCTTAAAACTTTTACCAGATAGGCAGCATAGACAGCCAGGGGATGAGGTCCTGCAAGAACTGTCGGCGTAGCTATTACAATTGTAGCAGCATCGATAAGTGCCGCAGCAAGATCTCCCAGGTCATCTTCAACCAGGTGAAAAAGCAATACCTCTATGCCCTTTTTCTCCAGGGAAGATTTGAGGTGTCTGGCCATTATTCCTGTACTTCCATGCATAGATACATAGGGAATGATCACTTTACTGGAGAGCTTGTCAGATGACCATTCCCTATAGGAGTCCATTATAAGGCTTATATCATCATGGACCGGCCCATGGCTGGGTGCTATAAACTCTATATCATAATTTTTTAGCTTCTCAATATTTTTCCTGATACTCGTGACAAAGGGAAGCATTATTTCCCCAAAATACCTTTTTGCGGCCGGTTTGATCTTGTCCCATCCGTTTTCAGAAAGCATTAGCTTATCAGTTGCGTAATGCGAGCCGAAGAAATCACAGGAAAAAAGTATTTTATCCTCCACAAGATAAACAGACATGGTTTCCGGCCAATGGACCCAGGGAGTCAAAATAAATTTAAATGTTTTACCCCCCAATGAGAGTTCCCCGCCGTCTTCCACTATAATAAATTTATCCTCAGTGATCTGCAGATGGT
>CAYRTF010000013.1:0-15490 GCA_964427165.1 uncultured Actinomycetota bacterium
CGACTACCATTGCACCAATAAATATCTCAATCATTTCATTCATAAAAAATTCAAGCGTTTATTTATGGCCCGGTTGGCTTTAGTCATGTTTAGGACCTATGTAAAAAGTTATCTCCCTTGTTGCAGATAGTTCCTTGAGCAGGTTAATTTCCCTCCGGGCTATTATTATTGTTTATCCTAAACTACTTTATTGGTGATCTTTCCGATCTTTTCAACTTCACATATAACCTCATCCCCTGGCTTCAGGAGTTTTCTCTCTTTCATAAAGATCCCCACTCCTGATGGTGTTCCTGTGGAGATCAAGTCGCCCGGATAAAGCGTGATAGATCGTGAAATATATGAGATAAGGGAATATACCCCGGATACCATATCTGCAGTGTTCCCATCCTGGCGGAGCTCGCCATTTACATAAGACTTCAGGCCTATATTATAAGGATCACCAAAATCTTTTTGTTTTACTATTGTCGGGCCCATTGGTCCAAAAGTATCAAAGCTTTTTCCCCTGTACCACTGGCTCTCATTTTTCTGGATGTCCCTGGCTGTGATGTCATTAAAGACAGTGTAACCGTAAATATATTCCGGGACATCTTCTTCCTTGATCCCTTTTGCTTTTTTACCTATTACAGCCGCAAGCTCCACCTCATAATCCAGTTCCTTTACTTCAGGAGGGTATACGATTTCTTCCCCGTCCTTTATAATGCAGCTCCTGGCCTTGGCAAAGAGTACGGGCTCTGCCGGAAAGCGCCCATCCTGCTCAGCAATATGAGAGCGGTAGTTCTGTCCGACACATATGATCTTTCCAGGTATATATTTTTTTATATCCATATCCTTTATTGCATCTTCTGAATAATCCATAGAGTAGCTTCCTTGCTAATAATTATATACTTAATATATTTTAAGGATTTTGATTATTTTGTAAAAGGAAACATATGAATCTTCTTTCCCCGTATGTGAAACTTGAAATCACAGATTATGATTTCAAGTTTAGCCATTCATCTTTGGACAACTGAAATATAAATTCTTTTGGAAACCAGCTTGCAAATATTTGCGGAATAATTATCCAAAAATTCTTTTAAATTGATTGCATTATATGTATAATATGTAACCAGTTTGTAAGTTACCATCAGGGAGTAGATGCAAGAGCAATTTATCGTAAATTACTTCACTCTTGGACTATTTTTTATAGTCAGCATTATCTTCGTTCCCGCAATTATATTCTTAACCAAATTCCTTGCACCGCATAATCCCAGTGAAGAAAAACTTATTACATATGAATGCGGCGTTCCTCCAAGAGGCGGGATATTTTCACATTTCTATATCCGCTATTATATATTTGCTTTCCTGTTTGTTATTTTTGATGTGGAAGCAGTTTTTTTATTTCCCTGGGCAGTACATTTCAGGGTCCTCGGGCTGGCCGGGTTTGTTGAAGTACTGATCTTTATTTTGATCCTGGTCCTTGGTCTTATTTATGTTTGGAGAAAGGGAATACTTAAGTGGGTTACTTAGAAGGAAAGTTTAAAGAACCAAATCTTATCACACTTTCATATGACAAACTTATGAATGCGGCAAGGAGCCGCTCAGTATGGTACCTTACTTTTGGAATAGCCTGCTGCGCCATCGAGATGATGGCGACCGGAGCTTCCCATTATGACCTTGACCGCTTCGGGATGTTTTTCAGGGCCTCTCCCAGGCAGGCCGACCTTATCATAATATCCGGATGGATAACAAGAAAATATGCCCCTGTCGTAAAAAGGATATATGAACAGATGGCAGAGCCGAGATATGTGGTGGCGATGGGTTCCTGTGCCATAAGCGGGGGACATTGTTATGATTCATATAATATCGTACAGGGGATAGACAAGGTGATTCCTGTAGATGTATATGTCCAGGGCTGCCCGCCAAGACCCGAAGCGCTCTATAAGGGGCTTTTGGAGATGAAGAATGTGATAAACAGAGATACCATAGTAGTAAAGTAAGAGGTTAAATATAGTATTTAGAGAACTGATGAAAATAATAGATTATAAATACAAAAAAATAGACAATAGAGAGATAATCGATAGTATTGGCGCAAAGGCCAAAAAAGCCGGTATCAGTATTGAATTTAATACTTATTTCGACCAGGTTTATGGACTGGTCGATCCAAAAGATATCCTCAAGCTCTCAGATATCCTAAAAAAGGATAAGGACTTAAGTTTTAGATATATAAGATCCATAACAGGAAGTGATTTTGAGGACCATTTTGAGATAGTCTACAGTCTTTATTCATTTGAAAACAATTGGCCGGTAAATATAAAGATAAAGCTTGAACATGAAAAACCGGAAGTTGATAGCATAGTATCCGTTTATAAGGGAGCTGACTGGTTTGAAAGGGAGATATGGGAAATGCTTGGTATTGATATCAAGGGACATCCCGGATTAAAACCTCTTCTGTTGGTAGGAGACGAAGATTTTCATCCTCTCCTTAAGGATTTTGATATCAAATGGGAAGACAGAAAATACAAGCCGACAAAGAAATTTGAATAATTATTAGTATTTGAGAAATATATGTTTAGTGAAGAGTTTGAAATAGTAACAGAAGATCTGCCGAAAGACTATATGGAAGTCAATTTCGGCCCCCACCACCCATCCACGCATGGCGTGTTCAGGTTTATAGCGAAGATCGATGGTGAGAGGATAGCGGGCCTTGAACCCGTAATAGGGTATCTTCACCGCGGACTTGAGAAGATGGCCGAAGGCAGGACATATGTACAGTTTAAACCACTTGTGGACAGGCTGGACTATACGGGTGCTCTTTTAAATGAGCTATGCTACTGCCAGGCGCTTGAGAAGATGGCAGAAATTGAGGTCACTCCAAGGGCCCAGGCAATAAGGGTCATTGTTGCTGAGCTTAACCGTATCTGCGCCCACCTTATATTTTTTGGGGCAATGGGACTGGAAACAGGCGCTTTTACACCTTTTCTTTTTGGTTTTGCAGAAAGAGAAAAAGCATTCCAGCTGCTTGAGATGCTTGCAGGCGGGAGGCTTACTTTTAATTTCATAACCATAGGCGGAGTCAGGGACGACATACCTCGAGGTTTTAATGCTGAGCTTGACAGATTTATTGCCACATTTCCAAAGAGACTAAAAGTATTTGATGATCTTTTTACCGGAAATGAGATATTTAAACAGAGGACCCGGGGCATTGGAGTAATAAAAAGAGAAGATGCCATTGACTGGGCAATGAGCGGACCGACACTGAGGGGATCCGGAGCAAGGTTTGATATCAGGAAGGCAGAACCATATAGCGGGTATGAAAAATATGACTTTGATATACCAGCAGGAGAAGATGGGGATGTCTATAGCCGTTATCTTGTGAGGATGGAAGAGATGAGACAGTCGCTCCGCATAATAGAGCAGGCCGCCGGCGGCCTGCCGGAGGGAGATATACAGGCAAAGGTCCCGAGGGTCCTGAAACTGCCTGAAGGGGAGTTTTATTACCGGAATGAAGGCACAAAAGGCGAGATCGGATTTTATGTGATCTCCAATGGCGCTAAATATCCGTACAGGATGAAGATAAGGACCCCGTCCTTCTCTCACCTGAGCGCCCTGGAGTTTGTATTAAAAGACGCATACATAGCTGATGCAATAGTTATACTTGGAAGTTTTGATACTGTAATGGGAAGTGTTGACAGATAGGAGTAATTGATGGTCTGGTGGTTAGTGCTCTTGTGGGCGCTGCTGAAATTGGTGATAGCAGTGGGATTTATATTCATCACTGCACTGTTGCTGATCTACATGCTCAGAAAAGTCATGGGGCGTATGCAGTTCAGAATGGGTCCCAGACATCACGGACCTCATGGTGTCTTCCAGACAGTGTTTGATGCACTAAAACTTCTGGGCAAGGAAAATATAATACCGAAAGATGTGGACAAGTGGCCGTATCTGTGGGCTCCAGTGATAGTTTTTGTTCCCTCGCTTACAATTTTTGCCCTGCTTCCCTTTGCAGACAATATCGTAGCCACCAATATTGAAATATCCCTGATCTTTGTCTTTGCCATACTTGGCATATCGACCCTATCCCTTGTGATGGCAGGATGGGGCTCGAATAATAAATATGCGCTGCTCGGGGGCCTAAGGAGTGCGGCACAGATGATGTCCTATGAAATACCCCTGATCCTTTCAACGATCGGAGTAGTGTTGATGGCAGGGAGCATGAATCTTACAGAGATAGTCAGGGCCCAGCAGAATATATATTATATAGTGCCCCAGGCTATTGCTTTCTTTATATTTATGACAGCGGCATTAGCTGAGATCAATCACACTCCTTTTGATATCCCTGAAGCTGAATCAGAGATAGTGGCAGGATTTAATATCGAGTACAGCGGTTTCAGGTTTGCTGCATTTTTTCTGGCAGAGTTTGTAAACCTGTTCATAGTATGCGCACTTGCGGCGCTTCTCTTTTTGGGGGGATGGCTTCCATTTACAAATCCTGTATATGGTACGCTTTTCTTCCTTTTTAAGACTTATGTGCTGATCTTTATAACCATGTGGATAAGATCCACATTCCCGAGACTCAGGCTGGACCAGTTTATGAGTTTTGGATGGAAGGTACTTCTCCCGCTTTCGCTTGTAAATATATTTGTAACTGCTGCTATTGTGCTTATCGTAGATAATATAAAAGGTTAATAATGGATAAACCTGGAAGAATATATAGGAAGGAAAAAGTTTGATAGGGCTTATCAAGGGTCTTAAGACAACGCTGAAGGCTTTCTTTACCAGGCCGGTAACGGTGATGTATCCCTACCATAAGATGGAAGTAGCTCCAAGAGGGCAGGGGCTTATCAGGCTCAGGATGAAGGAGCTTGGAGCAAAGCCGGTATATAAATGTGTGGCCTGCGGCATCTGTGCGAAAAACTGTCCGCAGCATTGCATCACAGTAAAGAAGAAAGAAGACGAAAAGCAGCCAGAAGTATACAGGGTAAACTATTCCATGTGTATATTCTGCAGGATATGCATCGATACCTGTCCCTTTGATGCGCTGGAGCAGACCCAGGAATATGAATGGGTGGGCGAGACCAGGGATTATTTTATCAGGGATAAGGAATCACTTGCAATGAAAGAAGTCTTCCGGGAAACTGCAGAAGAAAATATAAAGGAAGAGGGGGTATAGAAGATTCTGTCTTTTATAATATTTTTAATAGTCAGTCTGGTGTTGATATTTTCTGCAATAATGGTGATATCGGCAAAGAATATCGTACATTCTGCTTTTTACCTGGCGACAACTCTTCTAAGTGTGGCTGTTTATTTTATAATGCTGAGGGCCCAGTATCTGGCTGCGGTACAGATACTTGTATATATGGGAGCAGTCGTGGTGCTTATTCTATTTGCCCTGATGCTTACGCGGACTGCAGTGGGCGATCATACAAATATTTCCAGCAAACAGACAGTATTTGCCGGGGTAGTGGCACTGCTGCTTTTTGCTGCTCTTACTGTAGTATTTCATATAACAAATATCCCAGGGACGGATGTCAATACCAGCGGGATCGCAGTCACCTCCATAAAAGATTTTTCGAATATATTATTTTCAAGATATGCGCTTCCTTTTGAAGCGGCTTCAGTGCTTTTACTTGCTGCACTGGTGGGATCGGTCGTACTTGCAGTAAGAGGGAAACAGGAAGAAGAGGACAAAGGGCAGAGAACAGTAGGAGATAATACCGTCACCGGGAAGAAAAAGAAAACTAAGTAATAATTATAGTATGCGTTTTTAGGTGGTATATTATGCAATGGCAATTGGGACTTGATTTAAAACTTATACATTTTCTTGTAGTGTCAGGGGTTCTTTTTTGCATTGGGATCTTTGGTGTTCTTTCGAGAAGGCACCTGGTACAGATATTGATGTCTGTTGAGCTTATTTTAAATGCTGCACTTATTAATTTTATAGCATTCTCAAGTTTTTCAGATACTGCCGGACTTACCGGCCAGATGTTTGCGGTTTTTGTGATCGTCATAGCTGCAGCCGAAGTCGGAGTCGGACTGGCGATCATATTGTCTATATACAGGAAGAAAAAATCGGTAGATATAGATAATATAAATATTTTGAAGTGGTAGATACGGGGACCTGTTCCGAAAGAGAGGTAAGAGTTGACTAATATAATATGGTTTATACCGCTGCTGCCCATTATAGGGTTTGTTGTGACGCTTCTGCTTGGGGGCAGATTTGGAAAATTCAGCTCCAGGTTTGCAACAGTGGTCCTGGGTATTTGCATGTTCCTTTCTTTCTATGCAGCATATCTTGTCTTTACCCATGGCGAGTTCTCTATTGAGAAAGTCTGGTATGTGACAGGAAATATTAAAATAACCATGGGTATGCTTGCTGATGGACTATCGGCTATGATGCTTGTTGTGGTTACTATAGTAAGTTTTTTAGTGCACCTTTATTCAATGGGCTACATGCATGGCGACAGGCGTTACTGGCTGTTCTTTGTGGAACTCCAGCTTTTCAGCGCATCAATGCTGGGACTTGTGCTTGCCCATAATTACCTCCAGATGTTTATATGCTGGGAGCTTGTCGGCCTTTGTTCATATCTGTTGATCGGCTTCTGGTATGAGAAGAAATCTGCAAGCGATGCCTCAAAGAAAGCTTTTCTTGTGACCAGGGTCGGGGATGTAGGAATGCTTATAGGGATCCTGCTCTTATTTACTACAACAGGGACACTTACATTCAGCGGTGTTTTTGGAGCAGCTGAGACCGGCTCGATGTCCCATACCATGATAACTGCTGTAACGGTCCTTCTTTTCTGCGGGGCCATGGGAAAATCTGCACAGTTTCCGCTGCATGTATGGCTTCCCGATGCAATGGAGGGCCCAACGCCTGTAAGTGCACTTATACATGCTGCCACTATGGTCGCAGCAGGCGTATATCTTGTTGGAAGAAGCTTCCCGCTGTTTTCACATTCTCCAGAGACTATGATGGTCGTTGCATCCATAGGGGCCTTCACTGCTATTTTTGCAGCCTCGATCGCAGTGGTGCAGACAGACATTAAAAGGGTCCTTGCATATTCTACGATCAGCCAGCTTGGATATATGATACTTGCCCTTGGTATTGGGGCATACGTGGCAGGGATGTTCCACCTGATGACCCATGCATTCTTTAAGGCTCTGCTTTTTTTAGGTTCAGGAAGCGTGATCCATGCTGCCCATACCCAGGATATAAGGGAAATGGGCGGGCTTGGCAGGAAGATGAAGATAACAACATGGACATTTGTGCTGGGTTCTTTGTCACTTTCAGGATTTCCGCTTCTTGCGGGATTCTGGAGCAAAGACGAAATACTCGGATCTGCCTTTTCTAGCGGAAGATATGTGATATTTGCTGTGGGGGCCTTTACCGCATTTCTTACAGCCTTCTATATGTTCCGGTTAATATTTGTTGTATTTTACGGAAGACCCAGCAAAGCTGCAGAGCATGCCCATGAGTCTCCAAAAGTCATGACTATCCCGCTTATAATATTGGCAGTTCTTGCAGTGTTGGCGGGGTATGTAGGAACGCCGTTTAATCCTGAAAAATTCAGCATTGCAAGATTTATCAGCGGTAATATGCATATTGAGCATTTGGAATTTGATCTTATGCCGATGGTCATATCTGTTGTAGTGGGACTTGCGGGGATACTTCTGGCATATCTGATGTATGGCCGCAGAGTCATACCTACAGACTGGCTTTACAGGTATATAAAACCTTACCATAAGGTGCTTGTAAATAAGTACTATATTGACCTTGCCGGGTCAAAAGTCTTTATAAGGCCCACCATAAGGTTTGCAAACCTTATTAATCGGTTTGACAGCCGCATTATTGACGGACTGGTAAATCTTTTTGGGAAAGTGACAATAATAATCTCAAAGGGTGTGCATCTTTTTGATATGGGAGTAGTCGACGGCATAGTCAACTGGACCGGCAGGGAGACTTATAGCAGTGGAAAGAGATTAAGGCTTATCCAGACAGGTAATATCTCCGGCTATGCCATAGTGATGTTTGCAGTTTTAGCAGTTTATATAATTTATTTGATAATTAGGACCATAGTCTAGGTGAACAGACAGGAGGATATACATGGATTTTAATATACTTACACTGATTATTTTTATTCCGCTCATCGGTGCCATAATACTTGCACTCGTCCCCGGGAAAGTGGAAAAAAGTGCTAAATACATCGCCCTGGTCACTTCGCTTGTAATACTTGGACTTGCAGTGTATCTCTGGATCATCTTTGATCCTTCAATACCCACCATGCAATTTGAGGAAAAATACCAGTGGATAGCAAATGTAAATGTATATTACCACCTTGGAGTCGACGGCATCAGCATGCCTATGGTATTTCTGACAGCCCTTCTGTCAGTCCTGGGTGTTCTTGTATCCTGGAACATCGAGAATAAACCAAAGGCGTTTTTCGCACTGCTGCTACTTCTTGAAGTAGGTATGCTTGGTGTATTCCTATCCCTGGATTTTATACTTTTCTATGTATTCTGGGAGCTTGTGCTGCTACCTATGTATTTCCTTATCGGTGTCTGGGGAAGTGCGAACAGGCTCTATGCAGCAATTAAGTTCTTTATTTATACACTGCTCGGGAGTGTTTTGATGTTAGTCGGAATACTGATGATATATTTCAATTCCGGCCTGGGCACCTTCGATATGCTTGAGTTGATCAATAATGGGATGGCAAGGAATCTTCAAAGCTGGATATTCCTCCTCATGTTTATGGGATTTGCCATCAAGGTTCCCATGTTTCCTTTCCATACATGGCTGCCGGATGCTCACACAGAAGCACCTACGGCTGGTAGCGTGATACTTGCAGGAGTACTCCTGAAGATGGGTGCATACGGATTCTTGAGGATCGGCATACCCATACTTCCTGATGCAATGAAAGCCTGGGCTCCCGCGATATCTATCCTTGCTGTAATAGGGATAGTTTATGGAGCACTGGCCTGCCTCATACAGAAGGACCTTAAACGGCTGATCGCTTTCTCTTCGGTCTCTCATATGGGATTTGTCATGCTGGGTATCGCCTCCCTTACCCCGACAGCTGTAAATGGCGCGGTACTGCAGATGTTTAATCATGGATGCATCACGGGGATGCTATTCCTGATCGTAGGAATGATGTATGAAAGGACCCACACAAGAGTGATCTCTGATCTTGGCGGGTTTTCAAACAAGATACCACTTCTTTCAGGAATACTTGCATTCACGGCATTTGCCTCACTGGGCCTGCCGGGTCTCAGCGGGTTCTGGGGAGAGTTTCTGGTATTGTTCGGGACCTATAAGGCAAATACTGTATTTTCGAAAGTGATGGTATATATTGCAGTTATAGGAATAGTGCTTGGAGCGGCATATCTATTATGGATGCTGCAGAGAGTCATCTTTGGAAATTATAATGAAAAGCTGGGGGACCTTAAGAAGATAACATGGATAGAGTTTGTCACACTTGCACCGCTTATCATAATAATAATCTTTGTCGGGGTCTATCCTACGCCGCTTATCAATATGATTAATAATTCAGTAGCACATATTTTGGGGATGTAATATGAGTTTAGACATTATGGCAATAATTCCGGAAATAGTACTAATATGCTTTGGTTTTTTGGTGCTTATGCTTTCAGTATTTATAGGTAAAAGTTTTGATAAAGTTATTGCACCGCTGGCAGTGTCCGGCCTGGTCGCTTCAGCGGTGTCCATTCTCATATTTAATTTTAACAGGCTGGATTCATTCTTTAATATGTCTTTTATGGTGGATGATTATTCTATCTTTTTCCGCCTGTTTACATTACTGACGGCAATAATAATAATCGGTCTCTCAGTTACATATATCAAGGACAGTATGATCATAAAGCGTAATATTGGGGAGTTTTATTTCCTTATCCTTATGGTAACCTCGGGCACTATGCTTATGAGCGCTGCGGGGGACCTGATAATGCTTTTTATATCTCTTGAACTTGTAAGCATGCCCACCTATATATTGGCCGGTTATGAGAAGACTAATGAGAAATCCAATGAAGCCTCCCTTAAATATTTTATACTTGGCGTACTTGCCTCGGGCATTCTGGTTTACGGTTTTTCACTTATCTATGGAGCTACCGGCAAGATAATACTTACAGAGATATCAGAAGTTATTATTTCCGGTGGAATGATCGAGGGAAATTACCTGCTTATAACAGGGGTGATAATGGCACTTATAGGTTTTGGCTTCAAGATCGCTGCCGCCCCGTTCCATTTCTGGGCGCCGGATACATATGAGGGATCCCCGACTATAATAACGGCTCTTATCACAACAATTGCAAAGCTTGCTGCATTTGCAGGGCTTATAAGGTTTTTATATGTTGGAATAAGCAATTTTGGCAGTTCACTGTGGATCATATTGTTCATAGTGGTTCTTTCACTTCTTTCCATGATACTTGGGAACCTGATGGCTCTTCCACAAAAGAATTTTAAGAGGCTTATGGCATATTCATCCATAGCTCATGGCGGATATATGATGATAGCTTTTGTGGCAGCGACAAGGGGAGCGCAGTGGGCAGTCTTTCTATACCTTATGGCCTATATATTGATGAACCTGGGAGTCTTCGCAGTAGCCATGCTTGTGGAGAAGACCAGGAAGTCAGAGGAGATATCAGCTTTTGCAGGGATAGGCAAGAGCAATCCCTTTATTTCAATATGCATGATAATCTTTTTGGTATCTATGGTGGGACTTCCGCCTTTTGCCGGATTTATAGGCAAGCTGTTTGTCTTTAAGGCAGGCATAGAGGCAAATCTTGCCTGGCTTGTAATAATCGCTGTACTTACCAGCGTAATATCCCTTTACTATTATGTGAACATAGTCAAACACATGTTTTTTATAAAATATGAGGGAGACAATAAAGTATCAAAGATAAGGACATCGAAGGTATATCTTGTGATCATCAGCTTCTGCGCTGTGGGTACCATTCTTATGGCTGTCCTTCCATCCATATTTATATCGATCTCAGAGAATGCAGTTATTGCAGGACTGTAATTTTAGATCACCCCATTAAGTGCTTGAAGTGAATACCCATACTTGATTATAATATAGTCCGATAGCTGGCTTTCCCATAGAATTTCTTATTATGGAGAATGCAAGTTTAATGGCTAAAAGAGTTAAAAATATTAGTTATGCAGTTACCAGGACCCATTGGGTATAGAAGGAAATTAAATGAGATTTGTTGATTATAAATGCCAGGAATGCGGCAGGGTATCCGAGTTTTTCATCAGGGGAGATGATGATCCGCAGATAAAATGCGAAAAATGCGGCTGCAGTAATATGGTAAAAGTATTTGCTGCAGTAGGGCTTAAAAGCAATTCTTCAGATGATAGTTTATCATCAGGCTCTTCCTGCAGTGGATGTTCGGGCGGTGACTGCGGCACTTGTTCAAGGTAAAGTTTATTGTGGAATAAGAAATTTTAGTCAGGTGATTTTAGCAGCACAAGCAAACCTGTTCCGGCAAATCCGGGATATCAGAATGTCTGCTCCGGCAATAGATCAAGTTATTAAATAAAACAGGAAAAGAGGTATTTCTTGAAGATCAATTTACTCAGGTTTACGGAAAAACCCGAGACAATGGTAGCAGTTGCTGCGAGATTATGTTACTCACCAGTAGGAGTAAGCGAACTTCTAGAGGAAATGGGTGAAGAGGATATTAATAAGCTTGTAAGATTTGTGATCAAAAGCGGGCATTTGAGTACGACCGAACATATAAGCTTTACCTTTGCTGTTGAAGGAGTATCAAGAGCCCTCACACATCAATTGGTAAGGCATAGGATCGCTTCATATAATCAGCAGTCTCAGAGATATGTGAGCTTTAAGGATAGATTTGAATATATTTCCCCGCCCAGGATAGAGGAAGACAATGATCTGAAGGATGAATATGACAGATTGATAAAGGGTACCCATGATCTGTATAAGAAGTTTCTTGACAATGGCATAGAGGCAGAAGATGCAAGATATTTGCTGCCAAATGCATCAGAGACGAAGATAATAGTGACCATGAACGGCAGGGAGCTCCTGCATTTTTTCACGGTCAGATGCTGCAACAGGGCACAATGGGAGATAAGGGAGATGGCAATAGAGATGCTGAAACAAGTCAAAAAAGTAGCTCCTGTAGTATTTGAGAAGGCGGGACCCAATTGTCTCAGAGGTCCGTGTCCGGAGGGAAAATTTAAATGTGATGATCCTCCAAAGGCAAGTGATTTTAAAGCTTAGTTTTCTTATCTGACCGGATCCTTTACAAGATCACCAATAATGATAGGACACAAGGACCTTTATAAAACGGAAAGAAGATGTAGGATTTTGGACATCAAGCCAGTTTATTTTTTAGAGGAAGGGTTATAAGGTCGATTTCCTTTTCAAGTGTCAGGTATTCGGGATCTTTATGGACAAGGGAAGCATTTTCCAAATATACATACGCCGCGATCAATGCATCAGCAAAGGAAATAGGATATGAAGCTTTTAACCTGCCAGCCTGGATCATATAAGGTTCATCAATACTTTTTAGGACCTCTACCGGAAGGCTCATAAGCATTGCAAACCTCTGATTTGCAGCTTCCTCTCCCTGGGAGTTAAAGTTTATATAATAAAATTCTATAGTAGTACTAAAAGGAATAGAAAGTTCTATCTCATGGGAGGCTGATCTGATTAAAAATCTCTCTACTATCTCTTTACCTTCTTCCCCTTCAAAATAGGTAAGAATAGCTGAGGTATCAAGGATTACTTTTTTACTTTTCATTTTCCCTATCTACTCTTCTTGATTCCAACAGTTTTTCCAACAGCCCCTCTCCACTTGCGGTTCCCTGTGTTTCTTCCAGTATATTCATAGGTATAGGGATGACCCTTATCCCCCGTCCAGTATCAAGCCAGTACAGCTTGGACCCTTTTTGAAGTTTATAATGTTTTATTATTTCTGCAGGAACAGAAGTCTGTCCCCTCTTTGTCAGCGTTGTCTTCATTTCTATCACCTGAAATAATAATACAAGTAAATACTCAATATTACAAGTATAAACACAGAAGTTGCTTGTATTATACTTTATATCTTATTATAATGTATTTGCACATTTGCATAAATAAATATTTACTACAATAGGACACATGTCCACAAATACTGCAGTCCTTAGCATAAACACAAAAGAGTACAGAGGAAAAAACCCCCGAGTACAGCCCTTGTCTCCCATATTCCGGACAGAGGTGGGCAGACTGTCAGCTATTATGGCCACTATAGTAATGCCACAAGGGGAAGGCTAAAAAAAGAAAAGGGCCAGCCCGAGTATCATATTATAGAAGACGAATGTCCCCGGAAGACTGAACAGGCCCTGGGCACGGCTCATACAGAAGATATATGAAGTGGATCCGCTTATATGTTCAAAATGTAGGGGAGATGAGGATTATCGCATTTATAGAAAATTACAAGATTGTTAAGAAGATACTTGATTGTGCAGGCATATATAAGTTTGAAAGAAAGAGACCTCCACTCAGGATAGACGCTACCACTGATATGTTTGATGATAATTATATCAGGAACGATCATATAGACTGCGACTATGTGTGTTAAGCCGACAATAGGACCGGAAGAATACTGGCCTGTCATAAAACTGGTACGGATAAGATATTTCTCTTACCTCTTTGTACTCTTCACGTATTTACTGCTTTAAGTATATTAATTTGTCATGCTTTTTAAACCTGATAGCCTGATTATGTTAGCTTTTAGCTGTTTATAGACTAGTGATCCATAAGCAAATTTTTATAAATTTTCTGCAGTAGCTCTGTTGTCACTTTTCTCTTACTTGAGGCAATTTTTGATTCAAACTTATTAAAACTTAACGTTTTCCAATTTTAATGATATTTATCTAAAACAAGCATGCCAATACCAATCTGGAAAGACCTAAAAAGGTTTTGTCAAAAGGTCTGATGGAAAATATGTAAAAGTACAGATCAGTATTATTGAGGGTGTTCAATTAATCTATTTTTTATCAATTCTTTCAAATCTCTAATAACTAATTCATGAGGTGGAAGATCTAATATCTGCCTCCCAAGTCTAATTTCCCAGGTTTGCCTATAGACACTAGAACCGATTTCAGCTATTAAATTTGGAAAATATAGTTCGGAGCCGAATCTTTTTTTCAATTCATTTTTTAATTTAGAGATTTTCAGAAAATCTAACTTCAAGAGATACCATAGATCATAGATATCGCGCGCTTCTTTATCGACATCCAGAATTCTTGAAATTTTATCTGATGCTACAGATTCCAAATTGTAGGTATTAAGCTTATTTTCTTTCTCTATAAAATCCGGATAGGTAAAAAGTATATTTTTTTCAATATTGGAGGGGATGAAATTGTCCTTTAAAATATCCACCTTTAATTCTTTATTTGCTTTAATTTCCGGAACAATATCATATTTAATAAAAGCTTGAAGTCTGCCATTTCTAATACTTGAGATTTTAGATGGCTTAAATGGAAAGTCATGAGAGATCTTTAGGAGTATTTCATTAAGAGTTTCTTCTAAATCGGAAAGATTTTCAGTTTCTTTTATGATAAAATACAAATCTTCTGAAAATCGATAATCAGGAAAGTATATTTTCTTTAAAGAGGTACCTCCTCTAAAGACAGATTTCTTTCTAAAAGTATCATTCCCACTTAAATAAAATAATAATAAAGCTTAAAATATTAAATATTATTTTATGATGTAATGGATAAATAGTCACCAAATTTATATAAAATATTACAAGGATTTCAGACTTCCTGTCAAATTATTTTAATCGTATTGTTTTAAATTGACAATTCCGCAAAATAAGGTATTCTATACAATATCTATATCCGATATCGGTATGCAATACTATAAACTGGAAAGATTACTTTATGGCCGGCAAAAAATTCAAGAAAAACATTGTCCTTCTCGGGATGGTCTCTCTTTTCACAGATCTTTCGAGCCAGATGATATATCCTCTAATCCCTGAGTTCCTTGTCAGCATTGGAACTAAAAAAGCAATAATAGGTGCAATAGAAGGTATTGCTGAGAGCACTGCATCCCTGCTTAAGCCATTTTTTGGCAGACTCTCAGATAAATTAAAGAAGAGAAAGCTATTTATTTACCTTGGCTACGGCCTTTCTACATTCTCAAAGCCATTTTTGTTCTTTGCCGGTTCCTGGCCCGCAGTATTGGCCGTAAAATTTTTTGAAAGAATCGGCAAGGCTTCCAGGACCCCGGCCAGAGATGCATTGATATCGACTTCCGTTGATGCATCAAAAAAGGGCAGAGCTTTTGGTTTTCACAGGGCAATGGACAGGATCGGCGCTATTGGCGGTCCGCTTATCGCTATGCTCATCTTATTTTTTTTCAAAGGCAATATACGGCTGGTCTTTTTGCTATCTGTGATCCCGGCTGTTATGGCTCTTTTTTTTATAAGATTTGTGAAGGAAACCTCTCCTGAAAAGAAACCAGGCCGGAGCATAAGGTCCAAAAAC
>CAYRTF010000014.1:0-2040 GCA_964427165.1 uncultured Actinomycetota bacterium
GCTGCTATTCCTCCGCCCTTTCCATTGCCCCTATTATGCATCTGCACTGAGGGCTCATAGATGTGGCGTCCCTTTATCTGTATATTGGATATGAACCCGGTTACTCCGCATCCGCCTTCTTCATCGCATTTATTCAGCGGTACATCTATCCGGGGAAGCTTTCTTCTTGATTCAAGTATATTATTTATTATATTTTTCCTGTTTAAATCCATCTTCTATTTAGACCTTGTTTAGTTATTATAAGACCATTTTGAAATTGGGGGCCGGCTGGTACTTTTTCTTTTCATCTTCTTCCAGGTAATCAAGATGTACCAGGAGGTCGGAACGTCCGGCAAGCTCCCTTATGCTCTTCATGCCAAATCCCTTAAGTATTTCGCACCACTGCTTCCTCCAGGCCATATACATATTTACCAGCCTCTGCTCTACATATTCCTCAGTGATCATATTGCCCAGTTCAGGATCGGTTGAAGCAATTCCCCTGGCACAGCCTCTACCGCTCTCGCAGTTCCCGCATCTTACGCATTCCACCGCTACCAGGTCTGCCGTACCAATAACACATCCATCAGCACCAAGGGCGATGGCTTTGGCCACATCCATACCATTCCTTATTCCCCCGCTGGCAATAAGGGTTATCTTATCCCTTACACCTTCCGCCTTAAGGAAATCATGGACCTTGGGTATGGCATACTCTATGGGCATGGCGATATTTTTCTTGGCTACATCTGGCGCTGCCCCCGTTCCTCCATAGCTTCCGTCAATGTGTATGATATGGGCTCCGGCATAATATGCCCCCACAGCTACCATATCTACATCGGTAGGAGTTGATACCTTGACAGAGCAGAGGACGTCATTATTAATTTCCTTCATCCAGTCCACATGTTTCTTATGGTCTTCCACCGAATATACGCTGTGAAAAGGAAACGGTGAGAAAAGAGAACTCCCTACAACTGTCTCCCTCATAGCAGCAACAGCTTCAGTGACTTTCTCTCCCAGAAGATGCCCTCCCAGGCCGGGCTTAGCCCCCTGGGCATATTTAAACTCCATTACCGGGCAGTTCTTTATAGTCTCTTCCCTGACCCCGAAAAGACCTGTAGCCACCTGTGTAATAACATGATCCTTATAAGGTAAAAACTCGGGAGGATATCCCCCTTCACCGGTACAGGTCAGGGAACCCAGTTTCATCCAGGCCCTGGCCCTTCCTATTATTACGGAAAGAGCTGTGGACCCATAAGACATACCACCGCCATAACATGGTATAGAGATCTCCCTTGTTGGCCTTTCATCACCAGTCTTATTGAGCTCAATGCTGGTATCTATTTCCTCATGGCTTATATCCAGCCTTTTCCCAGGAACAGGGTGCTTGAACCTTATCTTGTCAAAACCTCCGCCTGAATTGCCCAGATTATATTCCATGTCAATATAGGGAAGGTCTCCGGTCTCTGCCATGGCAAAATGTCCAAGGAGCATGTCAGACGTCCAGCGGTAATCCCCCAGGGTCTCGGCCAGTGGGTTTTCTTTGAGGGTCAATGCCTTTTCAGGACAGTTATCTATGCAGAAATGGTCAGTATCGCTGCATTTAAAACCAATGCATTTATGCTCTATGGGCCTTAGCGGTTTGGAATATTTATCCAGCCTTATATGAACGCCATAAGGGCAAAGCTGAGCGCATTTGCCGCAAGCTTTACACTTTGAACTTCTTTTTACAATATATTTTCCGATAGTATTGCGGAACCTTGATGGGGTCTCTACAATTTCCGGTAGTTTGTTTTTCTTTTCTTTCATATATTATCCTACATCAAAAAATTCTTTTCTTTCCCCGAATATGGGAGCGAAGCTTTCCTTTTCCAGGTCCTCAAACCACATAGACCTTCCTACTTCACCCCGGAGCCTTCTGGCTTCCCTGATCCCCATAGCTCCCAGCATCTCCAGCATCTGGTTCCTCCAGGCAGCCATAAGGTTTACTATCCTATCCATCCCATAACTGTCATCAATCTCCTCGAAATTAACCGGACAGGAAAGGCCTCTCTGGCAGCGGCTGCA
>CAYRTF010000014.1:2140-15386 GCA_964427165.1 uncultured Actinomycetota bacterium
CATCAATCTCCTCGAAATTAACCGGACAGGAAAGGCCTCTCTGGCAGCGGCTGCAAAGGCGGCATTCCATGGCAATCAGTAACGGCAGGTCTACGGTTACACCATCAGCACCGCATATTATTGTTTTATTCACATGCTCTGCCAGGGCTATGCCCCCGCTGGCAAGAATATTTATGCGCTGCCTGATTGATGATTTGATAAGTCTAAGGTGTATATCCCTTAATATATCTTTTATAAAGCGTGGTTTTTCCCTACCAAATTCCCTGCCATTATCATCTGCGATGACCCTTATGGTATCCACATGGGGGGATTTTGAGAGCTTATATATTTCTTCAGGGTAATCAATGCCTGATTTAAGCGGCAGTCCCACGCATATATAGGCACCACTATTTATCTTCTTTACATTATCTATTATATTTTCAATTCCATTCCCGTATGCAATCTCTACCATCCCTACTTTAGAGATAAGAGCAGTATGATCCTTATAATTTTCCGCAGTAAGCATTGGGATAATGGTATCTGCATATTTTTTTATCTTGCTATCAATATCTTTAGCATCCACCAGCATCTTTGTACCGATTTTTTCAGCAGCTTTTAACATGGATGTCAAAACACCCGGACTAAGTATTCCGAAATCTGGCTGCTTAAATATTATGGGAAGCGGTATCTCAAGTATGGGTGAAGCCTCTACTGCCAGAGAGCCGTCCTTGTCAAATGCCAGCCGGTCAGGTCTCCTGGAAAGTTCTATGCAGGTATTTATATATTCCCTGCCGTGGATTCCATCCCTGGTAGGCCTTACGATCTCAGACATGTCGGTCCACATGGAATCGAATCCCTTGCCTACAAACGGTCCCCTGTATCCTGAACCCGAGACCGGGATATTTCCCGTATGGGCCTGATACCAGGTACGGTTTATTACATCAGGGGTCCAGTATTCATCGCCAATCTCTCTGTATTCCGGATTTACTGCCCGGGAAAAGATCCCTTTGGTGCATTCCTGGACACATCTGAAGCAGCTATTGCAGGTATAAAGGTATTCTGGCTCCTCCATAGCACTCATGTGAAGATAATTATCTTTGAATATGTCATAGACACATTTTTTCTTTACGCACTCCTTGCAGCTCCCGGCACAGTTTTCCCTGAATTCTACTGTAGAATACTTGCCCACAGGATAAAACCTTGGTGGTGCATTCTTAGTCTCTATATGATATTTTTCCGGCATATTATTTCTCTTTACTTATTACTTTCTAAGTCCTGATTCTTTTACGATCCTCTCCACTATAGCCTCCCATTCAATGGCCATTATGTGGATACCGCTTACTCCTTCCATTTCCCGGAGCTTTGCTATATCCTCCATACATATCTTCAGCCCTTCTTCGATCTGCTTCTCCTTAGGAGTGTCTTCCATCCTTTTTATAATCTCGCGAGGTATATCCATTCCAGCTACATTATTATTCATATACTTTGCCATACCCGCAGATTTTAAGGGGGTTATTCCTGCAAGTATATAGGCTTTTTCGGTAAGACCGGCATCTACAGCCCTTTTCATCCATTCCCCGAATCTTTCCATATTATAGATGCACTGGGTCTGGATAAAATCGGCCCCCGCCTCTATTTTCTTGGCTAGCCTTAAGACGCGGTATTCAAATGGATCAGCAAAAGGATTGGCGGCTGCCCCTATAAACATCTGCGGAGCTATATCCAATTCATGACCGCTCATATCTTTTCCTTCATCCCTCATATCCTTCAGGGCTTTTATGAGGTTTATTGAATCTATATCGAAAACATTAGCAGCATCAGGCTGGCTTCCGAATTTCTGGTGGTCTCCTGTTAGGCAAAGGATATTTCTTATGCCCAGGGCATAAGCCCCCATGATATCTGACTGTATGGCGATCCTGTTCCTATCCCTTACTACCATCTGCATAACCGGCTCCAGCCCTGCATCAACCAGTTGTGCCGAGGCTGCTACACTTGACATCCTTACAATAGCGGTCTGGTTATCGGTTACATTTACTGCATCAACACTTCCCCTTAGAAGCTCCAGCTTTTTGGTAATTACTTCCTTATTGGCTCCCCTGGGAGGTCCGCATTCAGCAGTTACTGCAGTTTTACCCTGTGATAGTATTTGGTGAAGGTTGCTGTAGATCTTATTTTTCATATTATATGGTCCTCCCTTACCAGTTTCCTGGGTCCTCCGGAAAGGCTGGTATTCCAGTTTTTTGGAGGTATTATCTTTTTTAAGTTGTCCATCTGATCAAGGATTTTAAGCCTGTCTATTATCTGGTTCCAGGCACAGTCAGTTTCAGGATCTATCTCACATTTTCCATCCTGGGATCCCCCGCAGGGACCGTTCATAAGTTTCTTGGCACACCTGGTGACAGGACATATCCCGCCGAAGTTTGCCAGTTCACAGTTGCCGCATCCTGAGCATTCCTCTGTAAATATGCCTTCAGTCTCCTGTATTCCTATAAAGGTGGTATTAACTCCCGGAAGAATGGGCATGTCTCCAAACCTTTTTGCCATGGCCTGCACTCCGGCACCGCATGCCAGGGATAAAACAGCATCACATTGTGCAACTTCTGGGGCAGATTCCTGAATAAACTCATTTTCACATTGCCGTTCAATGGTAAACTCCTTAACCTGGATCTTCTTTCCGTCTTTTTTATTTGCCAGCCTCAGGGCTGATGCCAGGACCGCCACCTCGTCTTCGCCGCCGGCAAAGCAGGTTTTTACGCATGTCCCGCATCCCAGTATAAGGAGGTTTTTATATGGCTTTACTATTTCCAGTATTTCTTGTACTGGTTTTTGTTCACCTGTAATCATTTAAATCGACTCCAATTTAATAATTCCTTGTTTCTTATTTATAAGGACTTCACTTTATATCCTTAAGCCCATCCAATGTTTTTTTAATTATTTCCTTGACAGCTTTGTCATCGCCAGAAACGATATTGTATATTGCCAGCTGCTTTTCCCCATTCATGCCTATCTGGTCAAGGATGCCCCTGGTCCACTCTATTCTTTTCCTGGCCCTTTTGCCGCCTTCTGCATACCGGCAGGCATCTTCAGGGCAGATAAGTACCAGAACTGCATCAGCACCAGCCTCAAAAGCCCTGAGAAGATATACATCTTTGGTCATGCTGGAGCAGGGCATCTTTACATACTTGATATCACAGCTATCAAGTATTGGTCCTTCGGGCTGCTTGAAGGAATTTATACAATAAAATATTGTAATTTTTGGCTTTTCTTTTTTAGTCATATTTTTTTTATTTCCCAATAAAAAAAGCACCTCCACAATTATACTAGTGGAAACGCCTTTGTTCCAAATATTTTATTATGCTATATCCTACTTACATTGTATAAACAAGCTAGAGAAAATATATAGCTACCTTGCATTTATGTCAAGAGGTTTTTGTAGCAGGTTAGTAACAAAAATAATATTTTTTAAGTTTTTCATTTTGCCCTCAAATAGATAATGGGATTAAAGTCTTATCTTGCAGATAACTAAACCAAAAGTATTTAGAGATCGGCTATAAGTTTGGGTTCCTTCAATAAGATTAATCTTCCAAATAGGCTGGATCTAACTGCTGCCATATAGTCACAAAAAGAAATATATTGTAATTATCCCGCAACAGGTTTAATGTATTAAGGTTTGCGAAGATAAAATATTAAAAAATACTTAAATAGAAAAAGAAATAAACAATGGAAATCCGTAATATAGCGATTATAGCACATGTCGACCATGGCAAGACTACACTGGTTGACTCCCTTCTCCGCCAATCCAGGACTAAACTAAACAAGGATGTTGCCGATGCAGACTGCATAATGGACAGTAATGAACTTGAAAGAGAGAGGGGGATCACGATTTTCTCAAAAATTGCTTCAGTCTTGTGGCAGGGTACAAAGATAAATATTATAGACACTCCCGGTCATGCAGATTTTGGCGGTGAGGTCGAAAGAGTCCTTAAGATGGCTGAAGGGTCCCTGCTTCTTATAGATGCCCAGGAAGGTCCAATGCCTCAGACTCGTTTTGTCCTCAAAAAAGCTCTTGAGCTTAATCATAAAATCATTGTAGTCATAAATAAGATAGACAAGCCCCTTTCTGACATCAATAAAGCATTAAATGATACCTTCGACTTATTTATTGATATCGGAGCTGATGAAAAGACTGCCGATTTCCCTGTGCTTTATTCTTCTTCCAGAATGGGAAAATCCGGTACTAAGCCCCAGCTTCATCTTATGCAGGATATTACTCCACTGTTTGAAGAGATCATAAACTATATACCAAAACCTGAAGGGGACACAGAAAAACCGCTGCAGATGCTGATAACTTCAACACATTGGGATAATTATAAGGGTAGGATCGCCACAGGTCGTATCTATAATGGGAAGATAAGCGAAATACAGGATGTGATGAGAATAAACAGGGAGGGCCAGATGAAGAAGCACCGCCTAACTTCGCTTATGACCTATCAGGGATTGATGCAGACTGAGATAAATGAAGCGAAAACCGGTGAGATTGTAGCAATTGCAGGAATTCCGGATATATTGGTGGGAGAAACAATAGCTGATATCGATTCCCCTATTGCTCTGCCCCTTATAGATATTGAAGAACCTACAGTTAAAATAAATTTCTCTGTTAATACTTCTCCTTTTGCAGGTAATGAAGGTAAGTTTTCTACTTCAAGACAAATAAAGGAAAGACTCTATAAGGAACTTGAGAATGATGTAGCCTTAAGAGTTGAAGATAATCCCAATGGCGGATGGACTGTTTCAGGCAGAGGCGAATTCCATATTGCTATATTTATTGAAAGACTGCGGCGTGAGGGTTATGAACTGCAGGTATCACAGCCGCAGGTCATTACCAAAATAATTGATGGTAAAAAACTGATACCCTATGAAGAAGTATTTATCTCGGTCCCGGAAGAATATTCGGGCTCGGTCATCCAGAAAATGGGAAGCCGTCATGGAAAGATGCAAAAAATGGAGACAAAGGAAGGAATAGTCCATCTTGAATTTATTATTCCTACCAGCGGTCTTTTCGGTTACAGGCGGGAGTTCATTGCTGATACCCGCGGATATGGAATAATGAATAGTCTTTTTCATGATTATCTACCAGACGGCCATAAAAGAAAGAACCGACAGAGAGGATCTCTTGTTGCATGCGAGAGCGGTATTACACGCCTATACAGCCTTATTAATCTACAGAGCAGGGGGGAACTTTTCTATGGTCCCGGGACTAATGTATACAAAGGTCAGGTAATCGGACAAAATTCAAGGAAAGAAGACATATGGGTAAATGTCTGCAAGGAAAAGCAGTTATCTAATATACGCTCTAAAGGTGAAGGCGGAATGGACCATTTTAATGTCCCCAAAACCGTAACCCTTGATGAAGCACTTGAATATATTGATGAGACCGAGCTCGTTGAGGTAACTCCTAAGGCAGTCCGCATAAGGAAAATTGCCTTAACTGAGCTCGAGTCAAAGAGAAGCAGGAAGGCCGCAGGAGAATAGAATCCTTATGCTTTCAACATTATAGAGATTATCTATTTGTTAAAAGGTCTAACCCCATATTTCTATGGATGTTTATATATATTATTTTCTTAGAAATCTAGTTCATATTTTCGATTATATATAATCCATTGATATAAATAATTTGCTTAATCTTAAAACCTTGGCTTATAACCAGACATCCAATCACAAACTTCCTTAACCGTCTCAGGTTCACATATTGGCGGGAGCACACCTGCAGAAGTAACAACTATTCCTCTATGTGAGGAAAGCTTACCCAGCTGCTTATTTATGTAATCAATTATTTTGTCTGCAGGTTTTGTCCAGAGATTTGCGCTAGTCCCCCCTATAAGACACTTATCCGGGCATGCAGTTCTTCCATCAATGAAGTTTGTATCGCCTACAGGTGGAGAAGTAAAAGCTTCAAAAGCGATGGCATTGGTATTTTTAAGGTCAGGCAAAAGATTTTTTAATAACCCGCACATATGGAGAATATAATAATTATCTGTATTTGAGATTATATTACCATATTCATTAATATGCTTTAGATTATATTCCCTATATTGAGTAGGAGAGACCAGGGTAGTTGATGTATTTTCCAATAAATAAATAAGGTCTCCCGGATTATGTTCTGAGATAAGCTCCATCCTTTTTTTCAGGACATTGTGCATCGATCCTAATAGCTCTATAACTTCATCTTCATAATCGTAAATCATTGTGTGGGCATCGGTCATTGAAGCCAGGTTCTGTATGAAATACATAAGCGGCGATACACCTGCGATAGTCGCATAAACTGCATCATCACCAATTGTATTAATGTAATCTCTGATCTCAGACAATTTTTCTTTATCAATTTCCACTGAAATGTCATTATATATCTCAGTTAATATCCTTATATCATTTTTTTCTTTGATAGGATATTTTACTGGCGTCCAGGACTGGGAAGGAAGATCAAATTTTTCAACCATTCTGGTGTTTCCCGACGGGGCTTTGTACTCTGTTATCCTGGTAAGCTTGCCCCCACTTATATTCATCTCATAACTTTTTGTCTCTTCCTTAATAAATGAAGGAAGCCAGATATGCTGATCGCTCCCTATCCATTTATGCATTTTATAAAGATCTGAAGTATTAAAAAAATTGCTGTATTTGTAAATATATGAATCATCCAATTTGGGCCAGAAAGGAATCCTGTCCAGCTCATTAAAATTCAGGGCACCGATCCATCTTTGCCTGGGTGTCATTTTCATGTTTTAAATCCTTTTATCTATTTTTGACCTAGTCCGGATTTTATCAGGGTATAGACGTTTTTTTAGGTCATAGACATTAAAAATATTTTTTCTGATTTCTATTATTAAAGGAACTTACCCTTTTATAGCACCGGCTGTTACACCTTTAATAATATTTCTATGGAAGATCAGATATACTAGAATTGTTGGGATGATTGCTATCACCAGAGTAGCATATAGCGGTCCCCACTCAGTAATATAGTTTCCTTGATATTGTACTATTCCTACAGGAAGGGTACGCGAATCATTGCTCTTCATTATGACATAAGCTAGAAGGAATTCATTCCACATCTGTATGAAGTTTATTATGAAAACTGTAGATATAGCTCCCATTGAGATAGGCAGTACTATTTTTGAAAAAGCCTGGAAATTATTGCATCCATCTATTTTGGCTGCTTCTATAAGCTCATCAGGAAACTCCCTGAAAAATGACTGCAGTAGTAATGTTGTAAAGGGAAAGAAAAAAGATGCATATGGAAGTATTAGACCCAGATACCGGTTTATAAGACCCATATCCGATATAAGGTAATAAAGGGGAACTACCAGTGCATGAATAGGGACTCCTATTAATGCTATTAATACAAATACTACGATATTTTTCCCCCTGAATCTTATCTTAGCAATAGCATAGGCAGCCAGATAGGAAACTATTATTAGTATTGCCAGGGAAAATAAGGTTATGAGCATGCTGTTTCTAAAATATACCCCTATCTTTATACCAATCTCGGAAAAATATGTAAAATCATAATTCCCCAAGTAAAAAGATTTGGGCAGAGCAAACAGGTCAACTATTATTTCCCTTGTTGTCTTAAAAGACGAGATAACTTGCCAGAGAACTGGGATTATCTGCATGAATGCCCAGAGTATAAGCAATAATTGAAGTGTCGAACTTCCTAAAAAGCTTCCAAATTTACTTTTTTGTGTGGCCATGATCTAAAAATCTATACTTTCTTTTTCCTTATTATTTCGCTATATCCTGAAGTCTTTAAGTAAACATACCCAAAGATAAGTGCCATAATAATCATTAATATTGATAGTACTGATGAGTAACCAAACTGCTGGAACTCAAATGCATACCGGAACAAAAGAGTTCCCAGAACATGTGTCTGGTTTGCAGGTTTTCCTTCGGTCATAATAAATACATAGGTAAATACCTTAAATGAGAGTATTAGCTGCAAGATGATAATTATTGATCCAACATTTTTCAGCAGTGGTATGGTTATTCTGGTTATCCTTTGTAGTTTTGTAGCCCCATCAATCTCTGCTGCTTCATATATCTCTTCATCAATATTCTGCATGCCTGCTAAGAAAAATATCATAGGAAATGAGCTGTATTGCCAGATGGCGACAAAAATCATTACAACTTTTGCTACCCAGGGAATGCCAAACCAGGCAACTTGCAGTGACTCCAGACCAATTCTTGCCAGAATCTCATTTGCCAGGCCTGTAGGGGAAAATATGGTACCCCACAGTGTTGCTACTGCAAATTGGGCAAGTACATAGGGAAGGAAAAATATTATCCTGTAAGACCTCCATAGCTTAACCTTGAGGTCTATTATGGCTGCCAGCACAAAACCGACAAATACGGTTCCAAATGTTGCTCCCAACTGGAATATAACAGTATTTATGAAAGACTGGTAGAAAAACCTGTCCCTTGTAAACATCTCTATATAATTCTCTACTCCATTAAATCTCCATGCAGTAAATCCATTCCATTTAAAAAATGATAGTGCAATGCTTTGAAAAGATGGGTATATCATAAATATTGTTACAAGTATCAGGCCTGGTGCCAGCATAAGCCAACCTACCAGGTTTTCGCTATTTCCATTTGATCTAAATCTTTTTCTCATATCATCCCATTCTTTGCGGGTCCCAGATCTATACCGGGACCCGCTTTAAGATCTTCCAATAAAATATTATTTATTCTGTTGCATCCAGATCATCAAGTGCTGCCTGGTACATTATTTCCATACCTTCATCAACAGTAAGGGTGCCGTCAGCAAGCTGAGCACAGATATCTTCCAATGCTATTTCCATTGGGGTTGAGAATCCAAAGTGTACTGCAGATTCAGTACCGACCTCATCCATATAATTTACAATATCTGCGGCTGCCGGAGTAGACACTTCGGCTACATCTTCATTTGTCATCAGTTTTGAAGAAGAGACCAGGACATTCTTGGTAACGATCTTGGCATATTCCGGTTCCAGCATCCTATCAAAGAACTCTATGATTATAGGTATTTTCTCCGGATTATTCTCGGCAACATAAGAAGGAATAGCCAGTGAGTTTCCAAAGTATCTCGGTATCTTTGCTTCAGGGAATGGGAATACTCCAAATTCTATATCAGGATTTATAACTTCCCACAGAATTGCCATCCAATTACCTACGATGTGCATTGATGACTGATCTTCAACAAACAAGGTGTGCTTTTCCTGAACTGTAAGCAGATTGATATTTTCGTCATAAAGTCCATTTCCTGCACTGTTCGCAATCCACTCGAATGCTTTTCGGTAACCAGTATTGGTTTTCCAAAGCTCAACATTTTCTGCTTTTTCCTCTTTAGTCATCAGCGACCAAAAGCCAAGGATCTCTTTTTCTTCATCAGGCATAAAATGAGCTACTAGTCCTGCAGAATCAAACAGCCATCTGGTATTGGTTATACCCTTATATCCTGCAGCAATACTATCCTGTGCGATCTGTTCCATTTCTTCAAGAGTTGTGGGTATCTCTGCTCCCAACTCATCAAATATATTCTTGCTATAGAATACTAGTGGTATAGCAGTGTGGCCATAACTGAAAAAATATGATCCACCATCTGATGAAACCATGGGTTTGTGTGCTGTTTCTATCATCTTGTCCCACCAGCCTAGATTTTCATAATACATGGAAAGATCAACCAGAAGACCACTTTTACCCATTGACTGTCCAAGATTGCTCCAGAACCAGAAGAAATCCATTTCTTCCTGCCCAGATGCGACTGCGCTTGGTGCTGTTCCCCTAAGGAATGTATTTTCCTGGGAAGTTATTATCATTTCAACATTTGGCCTTTCTGCCATATATAATTCTGCAGCTTCATTAAATAGTGTTGTCTCAGGACCAGCATTCGCCCACATATTTATAGTAACTGGCTCATCTGTAATATCCAGGGTAAATTCTTCTTCCTCAGCTGCTTCTTCAGTAGTGCTTTCCTCTTCTTCTGCTACTTCTTCAGTAGTATCTTCAGATGCTTCTTCTGTAGTTTCCTCTTCCTGGACTTGTTCTTCTTTGCATCCAGAACCCATTAGTGCAATTGAAACCACCAGACAGATAACCAACATCCATATTAAATATTTCTTCATCGTAATTTCCTTTCATTTACATTTTGTGTAAATTTGATACAATTTTTTTGAGATTTGTCTGGGTAATCCTACGTAATTAGCCTTACAAATCTCACTAATCCTCCATGTGTCCTCCTTTCATGAATTCGATTGGTTTAAATTCTTTCGATTGGTCCTCCTTTCTTTATATTATACTGTTAATATTTATCTTATAACGTAAATCTAGAAATTGTAATTATTTACAGTTACAATATATAATTTTATGATTTATCTCTAATATTGTAAATAATTACAGTTTTTTTGTCAATATTTTCTACTAAAAATACAGAAAAAGATTATTTTTATTGATTTAACCCTGCAATACTATTATAATTTTTTATAATAATTACAAATATTTTACTTTTATTAATTATTTTTGTAAATAGTTACAGTGAATAAAGACAAAATAACTATACATGATGTAGCCAGGGAATCGGGAGTCTCGGTTGCCACTGTTTCCCGTTTTATGAATAATAAGAATGGCGTTTCCAAAAAGGCCAAGGAAAGAATAAGCATTGCTATAAAGGAACTTAACTATAGGCCGTATGCTCTGGCAAAGGGCCTTAGTATAAGCACTATCGGCATAATAATACCTGATATTAAAAATCTTTACTTCTCCCCAGCTATAATGGGATTGGAAGACGGCTTATCAAAGCTGGATTACAATATCTTTATCTGCTACACATATGATGATCTTGAAAGAGAAAAAAAGCATATAAAAACCCTTGTGGATAAGAACGTTGACGGAATAGTATATTTTGGTCCCATAAAAAAGGCTAGCATCCCACTGATCAAGGAAATCAGCAAAATCAAACCACTTCTCTTGATGTTTGATGATGTCTTGGGGTTGAAGGTACATTCAGTGATGGCTGATTCCCTGAATGGATCATATTCAGCTGTAAATCACTTAATAAGTCTGGGACACAAAAAGATTGCAATCATTAATGGAAGCAAAGAATTCAAGACTTACCAGAATAAGTTTAATGGATATAAATCTGCCCTTCAAGATAATGGCATAGAATTAAATAAAGACTATATAATAAATGAGATCCCTTATGAAGAGGGTGGTTTTAATGGGACCAATAGGCTGCTTGAGCTCGAAGATAGGCCTACGGCTATATTTACCGCCAGTGACCAGATAGCAATCGGGGTCTATAAAGCCATATTGAAGGCCGGATATTCAATCCCGGGTGATTTCTCTATCATTGGTTATGGAGGAATACATCTTGCAATGGAGCTATTTCCTGAGCTCAGTACTATGGATCAATTCCCCTACCAGATTGGTTCAATTGCTGCTGAAAAGATTATAAATATTATAAAGCACAATAAGATTTCCGAGAGGCTTGTGCTTATAGAGCCTAAGCTAGTAGAGAGGGAGTCCTGTAGGGCTATATCTTAAATCTTTTATCCCGCTTTTAAATATAGATCTTTGCAAATATTAGTCATTCCCAATATAGGAGTATTATTTTACTTAACAAATACAACCTTGCCTGCATGATTAATATCTGCTGCTTTTTCAAAGGCTTCTTGAGCATCACTAAATTTAAACCTGTCTGTAACAATTTTATTAAATGATATTTCCTTATTCAACATGAGTTCCAATAGCTCATAATAATCTGGAAGGGTAAAAACCCAAGAACCCTTTAAAGTAATCTGCTTTTCAACAAGTTCGCTTACACTCATTTTATTACTGTACTGATATACTCGCTTTCCTTTACCAATTGAGACTATATGGGCACCATTTCTAGCAATACTAAAAGCATCTGCAAGACCATCAGGATGACCACTGGTATCATAAACTCTAATTGGTTGTTTCCCATCCATTATTTCTTTAACTTGTTCAGTAATTTCTTTGTCTTTTCTTCTAATAATTGCATTAATCCCTTGTTTCTTTGCAAAATTAACCCTATTTTCGCTTAGATCCAGGGCAATAGTATCCCACCCCTTCTTCTGAGCTAAGATTGAGGCAATAAGCCCTATAGGTCCTAGGCCAATTATTGCAATATATCCGTTGGTAGCGAAATCATCCAGTTTTTTTATTGAAGCATATGCAGTCCCAGCGGAACAGGCTAGGAATGTTGCATCTTCAAAAGGCAATACTTCTGGGAATACACAGCAGTTTTTCTCTTCAGCTAATAAGAATTCACTCATAGCTCCATGAATATTTAAACCATAGGCCTTCATGCTCTCGCACCATCCATAATTACCTTCATGGCAATATTTACAATTATTGCATCCGAGGAAATGATAAACACATACTCGATCTCCCACTTTGATGTTTCTGACACATGCACCAACTTCCACTACAATTCCCCCAGCTTCATGTCCTAAAATTAGATTTTGTCTTTCTCCTATTTCATTCCATTTCATCCTGTAAGTATTTAGATCGCTACCGCAAATACCAGAGCATTTTATATCTACTAGAACCTGACCATTGCCTGGTTCTGGTAATTCAAAATCTCTTATTTCAACTTTCCTATTTCCAACAGGTACTATTCCTATCATCAATAAACTCCGATATTTATTTTTAATATTGATAATTCGCTAATAAATCTATTTTTTGGAAAACTTCAAAATATTATTTACAAAATATTTCTTAATATTTATCGATTTCACAAAAGGGAAAAAATACCATATTTTTAAACATTGTGGTTTCCCTATTCCTAGTTAGAATAAATTCAATCACTTCAGCTACCTCTATAGGGTTCATAAGATGTTTTCTATTTTCATTACCGAAAACATAGTCACAGTCCTTCCACATTGATGTGTTTATTCCTCCAGGGCACAAATTAATAACATATATACCGTGTTCAATCAGGTATTTTGATATTGTTTCACTAAATCCTGTTATTCCGTATTTTGCTGCAGTGTATATGCTTGCATTCTTATTAACTCCTTTTAAACCAGCCATTGATGATATATTAAGAATATGCCCTTTCTTCTCTTTAATCATTATCTTAGATACTATTTGAGTTAAATAAATAGTTCCTTTCAAGGATACATCTATCATTCTATCAATATCACTTTTTTCGAGATCTTCATTTATAAGAACTTGCTTTGGGTCACAATTCTATAATCAGCTAAAAATCGACATA
>CAYRTF010000015.1:0-15343 GCA_964427165.1 uncultured Actinomycetota bacterium
CGCTTATAAGTGTTCCAATATGTGGTATATTGTCTTCAATGATAGTCTGGATCTTGTTAAAAGCAGGCGAATAATCAACTGCATTTTTATCAAAACCCTTAAAGTTTGGCTGTCCACCTGCCATTGTCAGGAATAGATCTGCATTCTTTTCACTTGCCATCCATTTTACATACAACCATGCTTCTTCAGGTTTATCTGTCCATGCAGTAACTCCGTGCACAAGACCTGCAAGACCGATGAATTTACTGTCAAAAATTGCATTCGAATCTATAGTTGGCCATTCCATTACACCAATATTTTCATGACCTAATTCATCACCCCATATCTTCCAATTAAAGACGTCTGATATTATTCCAGGTATAAAAGCTGCATCTCCTCGCAGAAATACATCTCCGGCATCAGGAAGATATTGGGTGGTTGTGACACCGTCCTGGAACCATCCCATTTGTGTCCATCCTTCAAAGTATTCCAGAGCTCCCTTTAATCTAGGATCTGACCAAGGTATATCTCCGTTCATAAAATCTTGGAGATCACTTTCGGCTGTAAAGAAATATTTTTGTATGTCAGGATATATCCAGTAAGGCACAACTCCTCCTATACCCATAGCCATTGGAGCTTTCCCTATGGCTTTTATTTTCTGGGCAACAGCATCAAATTCTTCCCAGGTCTTTGGAGGATTGTCTGGATCTACTCCAGCTTCGTTAAGGATCTCAATATTATAATAGATCACATTACCCTGATAGCTGGGAGAAATTCCATAGCAGTCGTTAGCACCACTATAGCCAATGCATGAATCAGTCCAGTTGTATACACTGTCTTTTATCTCATCTGTCATCCACTTCGTAACGGGCTGATATGCATCTATTCTGTCCCACATCTCAAAGCCACCATTATTGACCATTACATCAGGTCCAGATCTGGAGCTAATATAAGCTCCCTGTTTTTCATAATATTGAGTATTTGGAACTGCTTCATATTCTACCGTTATCCAGGGGTACTCTTCCATGAAAGCCGCTGCTGTTGCATCCCAAAATTCTTGACCTCCAGGTGCCCAGTTCAGAACCTTTAAAGTAACAGGTTCCTTTTCTGCTGCTTCTTCTGTAGTTTCTTCGGTCTCAGAAGCTGCTTCTTCTGTAGTTTCCTCTGCTGCTTCTTCACTAGAAACTGCTTGCTCCTTGCATCCTGCAAGACCGAAACTTGCGACTAAAGCAAGGCAGACTACTACTACGACCGACCATGTAAATATCTTTTTCATCTTGTTTCCCTCCTTCTTGAGGATTCTTTACTTTTTGACAAAAAAACTTTACAATCCACTTGGTTTGCTTGTATAAGACTGTGCACGTGGTCTATCTCAGGCAAACCGCTTTATTCATAAATATCACCTCCTTTTAACGCAAGCCATCGTTCTAAATATTTATCTACTGGTTGACTCCCTTATCGAAAGCTTCATATCAAGATATATGTTTTTTTCAGACCTCTTCTTACCTTCAATATTATCAATAAGAAGCTCCATCCCTTTACTACCCATATCGTATTTTGGCTGGTATACAGAACTGAGTGATATGACTGAGTTTTTTGACATTCGTCTATCATCAAATCCCATTATTCCGATCTCGTCAGGAATTTTATAACCTAGTTTGGTGATAACCCTTATCGCAATTAAAGCCACGATATCTGATATGATAAATAATGCATCCGGTCTTTCAGGTTTGGAAATGATCTCTTCTATTAATTTATTAATGCCAGCCAGGTCCCACTTACCTCTCAACCTTTTATCGAAGTAAACAATATTCTTATCAAATTCTATTCCATTATCCTTTAGAGTATCGATATAACCATTGTATCTTCCCTTCAAGGTGTACATCTCTTCAATAGGACCTGATAAATATCCTATTCTTTTATAACCCCTGTCAATCAAATGCTTAACGGCCATCCGGGAATATTTATAGCTATTAAGCATTACTGCGGGAATGTTGGAATCATTTAGAAAATTTTCTATTAATACTACAGGAACATTATCTTCCAGAAATTTATAGACAAGCTTATTATTCATAAGTCCTGATGCAAATATCACACCGTCGACTCTTCTGTTTAATAGATTTTCTATCTGCAATTCCTCTAGCTCTTCATTGTAGTTTGTATTAAAAAGAAATGTTGAGTATTTATGTTTAAATGCATAATCCTGTGATCCTAAATAGACTTCATTGTAAAAACTATCCAGTTCGGGAGCTACAAAACCAATAGTCCTGGTCTTTTGTTTTTTTAAGTTTATTGCTGCTATGTTCGGCTTATAGTTTAATCTTTTTATAGCTTCTTCAATAATCTTTTTAGTCTCCTTGTTATAGTGACCCTTCTTTTTATTTATAACCCTAGAGACTGTCGCTATAGATAAACCAGTTTCTCTGGCAATATCTTTAATTGTTGATCTTTTGTTTATCATTTTTAAGAAGTTATCTGAATATTTTTTAAAAAATAATTTTTCATATAGATTAAGGTATACGTATACGGTTTACGTTTACCTTAATACAAAAAAAAATGAAAGTCAACAATTTTTTTATTGTATTTTTTTATTGTATTGTATCCATTATATTAACAAGTCTCACTATGATAAATATTTGACTGTAATTTCAGTCTGGAATTAAATTATGGAAACATCTTATATCCAATTAAAAATGGAAACAGATATTTTAGATTCACCATTTAGACATTTATTATCTTCTATTAGGGCTCTACCACTTTACCCATAAACAATATGGCACCGCTCCTGTCATCGGCTATTATGAAGAAGAACGGACGGTCCACTCTAAACTCTACCATCCCGTCAACCGGCATAGCTGATTCGACCATCTCTACAATAGTTGCCGCAGCTGCTTCGCTTCCCTTTTCATTGACTTCGATGACTGCTTTATGCATTACTTTGGAGATGAATATATCGGGATTTATCCTCGAAAAATCAGCTTCCGGGCCAAAAGCCACACCCATGCCAAGATCGGTAAGCGCATCGTTTAAAAGCTTTACCCCGTATTCCATCTTATACTTTGGCATCGCAAGCTCTATTTCCCTTTCAACCATGCTGTTTCTAAGATCATTAAAGTAGTAGCTGTCTAAAAACCCTATTATGCCGTCAACGGCCGCGCCTTCATCAGGAAGCACTATATACATAGAGAATTTTTCATCTCCATACGGAAGCCTCGCCATTCCGAAATTTTCTCCGGTTATATAGCCATAATGCTCTGCTATATGCATCATCTCCACTGGCTTCTTGCTGCCGTCTTCAAGATTAAAATCCTCTTCATATGTAGCTTCTTCATCGAAGGGATATGTCCAGTCGCCCTTAAAGTATATCGCATTTATAAGATACATCACTGCATCGGCAGGAATTTCAGAAAGCATCTTCTTTATCTTCTCTTCGGTCGCATCTTCTATCCAGCCATTTATGATGTCAACTGCCCCGGGATCAGAAAAATCAAGCTCCTTTACCTCTGAGCTGTAATACTTTTTATTTATCTCTATAAAATCCTCATTTGGGTCAAAGCCAAGCCTTGACCATATGGAATTGGCAATATTTATCTGTACCCCTGGGTCACCGTTTAGAATGCTGACCAGAAGGTCGCTAAAACCCTGGTTAAGCTCCTCCATATCCATACCGCTAAACTCCATTGCATCAGCAATTGCAAGGTTTGTATCGCCCACCGCGCCATTATATGTCATGGCAAGGGCAAGGAGTATGGAAAGGGGTGATATGAAGACATTCTGACCGCTATCCTCAGTGATGAGCCTGCTAAAAATATTAAAGGCAAAATCCGTATTGGAACCTACAAGGCCTTTATCGACCCTGCCTGCAAGTTCATCGGACTCCTCGCCGGATACCACCGGAACGGTACTTATGCCGCTGCCTCTGGCACATGAGGAAAAAATAGGGGCACTTAAAAGAAGAAGCGCTGTTATTATTACTATACTGATAATTGCTTTTACCTTTTTCATTTTCATCTCCCTGCCTGGTCCTAATAATAAATATTGCACTACCCGACCATAATATATATACGCATGGATGAGGGCCGAAACCGGGGTCACCGGAAAGTATTATTCAAAAACTCCGGCAATATTTATATGAAGTGTATACGCATCCGGTAAAAATTCAATGAAGTCCTGTGATTTTTGACCAGATGAAAAATTATTAAACTTTATTGTTCCGCTGCCTGCCGGTTCGCCGTCATCAAATAAGATAGATGCTTCTATCTTTCCGGTAAACTCAAGATCAGGGTCCAGCATCTCCACTGTCAGGATCAACTCCATAGCTTCATCACCCATAGCAGCAAAGTACATAAATAGCAGGTTTCCAGCAATTATACGGACTGGCTCCCCGAATTTTGAGATCTGGAGGTCAAACTCCGAATCTACTTCCCCGGGACCGGCCGGAACACCTTCTACCTGCTCTATTCCGGCAGCAAAGTCTTCACTTTCTTCTGCTGTTTCAGCCATTCCGGCCTCTTCTCCCTCAGGAGACTCCTGTGCGGCCTCTACTTCTGCAGTGGCCGCCATAGCTTCATCATCTGCCTTCTCTTCTATACGCATTTCAGCATCAGCCACCATTGCGGTTTCGCCGCCTGTTTTGCCGGATCCGCCAAATATTCTTAAAATTCCATAAGAGCCAAAACCTACTACAAGTATCGCCACGGCAGCTATGGCAAAGGTCTTTATCCAGTCCCTGCCGGGCACCGTAAAGGTCTCTTCCTCTACTATTATCTCATCGCCTATCTCAAGCTCGCCTGCTGGTACCGCCTGCCTGATGAAACGGCCGTCGCCAGTCATCACTATGCAATATTCCTTATGTATTTCCATTACTACAGCTTTCATATCAACCCTTACCCCGGCACATGTCCAGATAGCTGAGGCCGGACCTTATGGCCAGAACCATAGCTATTATATATATTCGACCGCGTTCAAGCTTTTTCCGGTGTATCATGATTTCTTTTCCTATTTCTTTTATCGGAAGCCTTCCGGTCTCCATCAAGCTATCAAGAAGACCCTCATTGCCGGCGATCCTCCCTGCAATATCCTGATAGAGTTTCTTTAGTTCTTCACTTCTCGGCGAGACCCTCACCAGCTTATCAAGACTTATTCCCCATTTTGACAGTGCGGCGCTGTATCCGATGATCTCTGCCTTCAGGTCCTCGCTATCTCCATCTGCCTGGTACCGCTCAATGGATTTCCTGTCCCAGGCAAGTTCTGTGTCTTCCCCATCATCGCCAATGTTAATAGAAGCTTCCCTGTCACACTTCCTGTAATAGTCAATGAGCCTCATGGAGATGACCATCCTTGCAAATGAAAGGAATTTTCCCTTCCCCGGCCTGAATGAATCTACAGCTTCCTTAAAAGCTATAAGGCCCACAGAAAGCTCCTCATCCTCGCCATAATGAAGATAGCGCCCGACCCTCTTCTGGGCAACGCTTGCTATGAAAGGTTTGAAATCTGAGATCAGGGAACTGGTAAGGTCATTATTTCCCCTGGCTTTTTTAACCCTGTCTTCGAGTGTTTGTCTGTGGACCATCATTAATGCAAATTACCTGTCTACATAGTTCTATTCTATTTTACAGATTTACCGCTAAAAAGCTCTGAAATGACCCTGTCCAGCTTTTTCTCCATATCTGCAAGATACTTATCCATGTCTTTGCCAGCTGTCTTATCTGCTTTTAACTGTTTTCTTTTTTCTGAGACCGTATCTTTTATGCTTGAGATCCTGTATTCTATCTGTTCAAAATCAAGACCCCCGGATATTACAGACTTCCTGAGCCTTTCAATTTCTTTTTGAAGTTCTTTGGTTTTTTCCCGCCAGTAGTAGAACATTGCAATGATCACACCGACAAGAATAACTACTATTACCAGTAATGCTGCCATACTTATCATTATACATATTTATCTTAATATACTAAACAGGATATCATTAAATCTTTAAGTTTGTGGAGTATACATAATATACAGGCTTATTAATGTTATTTACATGGAATTTCACCGGGAAACAGTATACTTTCTTATTACACTATCCGGATCAATAAAACCTTCAAATCGGCTGTAAGGTATGATGACTGAAAAATCCCCGGCAGCATATGGAGCGGCCTGATAAGCCGGAAACTTTATTATGAGCCCGTATGGTGCCACAAGAAAATTAGTCAATGTATCCGCATAATCCGGATCAGTACCGTCTTCTATCCATTCTTCATCAGGCTGGAATCCCCTGTCCTGTATCTGACCGATCAGGTTCCTGCGGCAGTATTCCGATATTGTCCCGGCATAGTCATACCCCGGCTCAAAAAGATCCTCAAGCCCGATAAGCCTGTCTCTCCCGATATCAAAATTAATAGTCTCAAAGTAGAGCATTCCATGGGCCCCTCCCATATAGGGATAGATATCCAGGCATAGCGAGATAATGTTTTCGTCAAAGGCTGCTACCTGATAATCGACTGCAAGGAAATATCTGAGATCAATATCTTCATCATCATAAGATAATACCTCTTCCCTAAAATCACCGATCATTGGAGAAATGGTATCATCATATATTATTTTATTTATACTATCATCAAGCCCTCCGGCATAAGCGGACTGGAACAGGGGGTATGCAATATCTATAATATATTTTTCTTCTCCGTCTTCCTCAAAATACCTCTTATCCATTAATCTGCTGTACCCGGCCGACGCTCCCTTAAAATCATTTATCTGGAGCAGATACATAATATCATCAAATACTCCATACCACTCAAGCGCAGGCGATGCTGCCTGTCCTGATACCAGCTGGCTGTAGAACCCGTCTTTTCCATCCGGGGCCCATACTTTTTCTTCCAGGCAGTTTATCTCATCATAGGTAAAATACTGTTCCATGCCTTCCATCATCTTATCCCTATCAGCCAGAAGCGCTATCTGCACCTGATAGCCGTTATTATAGAAGACAGCTCTGTGCTCAAAGGCTATATCACATATGTCATATCTACTAAACACCAGGAACTCTTTTACAAATACATCGCCAGTCTTCATGACTTTTCTTGAAGGTTCAAAGGAAAAAGCAGTATCCCGGCCAAAGCCTCCTTTTTCAAGCGCTTCTCTTTCGCCGATTGCAGCATCCCTCGCTTCTCCCTCCATGGTTTCCAAGGAAACGATGCTGACATTTAAGGAAAGATCACCGTACTCTGTGTTCCAGCCGGAATACGAGGAAAGTGTAAGATCATTATGTGGGTATATAAAAGCAAAATTTGCCTCACCGCTGTAAAACATAATATTATTTTCTAACCCCCGCGCTATTTCCTGATCACTATCATCATCATTGATCTCAGATTCTGTGGATCCGGAACCCTCATCATCAGTGCCTGTATTGCTGTATTGACCGGTCCCGTCAGTACCTTCATCCCCGCCTTCACCCTGGATATCCTTTCCACCTATAAAATTGTCAAATCCCTCAATAATGCAGGAGCTCATAAGCATTATAAAAATAATAATAATTATAGTAAAAATTAACCTATATCTCATAAGACCCTTATCTCATCTTTTCCTGTTTTAATTCATCCGCTATGCAGAATAATGCTGATAATAACCTCTTAAGCATTAGTTTAACAAAGTTGATTTATCGTAACAATATGCCATTTTGATACAAAACTTCTTTTTTATTAAGATCCCTGGACTTTTACATTTTTAACCTTTAATAAATTATAATAATAAGTTATAATAATTAATTAATAAATATAATATTAACTTAATTCATAAAAGATTGATGAAAAACATAAAAACAATATCTACTGCCGTATTAATATCAATGTCCGCTATCCTTTTACTGACCACCAGCTGCTGCCAGCTCGGTTCCGGGGTGACCTCATTTCTTGAAAATGTTAAAGACCAGCAGGAACCCGCGTCAGACATCGAGGAGGAAACTCCGGCAGCCAGCCGGGAGGAGATTACCGGAAATAGCGGAGAAAATATCTCTCCAGCCAGCGGCCCTAACTGGATATTGGCCATAGGCAGCGGGGGCCGCGACTATGCACCTTCCGTGGCCGTAATGCCTGATGGCTATGCCGCCGTAGGCATGACCACATCATACGGCCTGGGAAGCGGAAGCGATAACCTGAACGGCTCGCATGATTTTCTTGCAGTCAGGCTGGGTAAAAATGGGGACCTTATCTGGAGCACGGTTATCGGAGGAGCGGAAGACGAGAGAGGAAGTTTCTCTGTAACTCCAACATCCGACAGCGGATTCCTGCTTACCGGGACCACAAAATCTTTTGGCTCCGGAGGAGCTGATATCTTTGTGGTAAAGCTTGATGCCAGGGGCCGCCTGAAATGGGCCAGGACCATCGGGGGCAGCGGGCAGGAGACAGGAAAGACAACCCTGGAAGTAGACGGAGGATATATCTCCCTGGGGGATACTGGTTCGGCAGGAGCCGGAAAAATGGACCTTCTGGCAGTAAAATATGATTTTGATGGAAATATAATATGGGCCCATGCGATAGGCGGCACAGAGGATGAGAAGGGAGCCGGTATCTCCAAGATAGACGGCGGTTATATTATCGGTGGCACTATATGGTCATATGGGGCCGGAGGAGCTGACGGATGCTTTATTAAAATCGATGATTCAGGCAATGTCCTGTGGAGCAAAGCCGTGGGAGGCAGCGGCGATGAAGGCATCAACTGGGACGGTGTAAGGGTCCTGAGTGATGGAGGATTTGTGCTCGGGGAGGGCACGACTTCATATGGAGCAAAAAAACAGGCTATCTGCTGTATGAGGCTTAATCCGGACTGCAGTATTAGGTGGGCCCTTATGATAGACGGCCCCAGGGATGATGCCGGGTGGACGATGAATAAGACTCCTGACGGCTATATTGCCGGAGGAAAATATGATATTGCCGGCAATGGAGGCGATATAGTATATCTCAAGCTTGATGAAAATGGCGATTTCCTATGGGCAAGGACCCTGGGAACTGCCCGCCTGGACGAGATAGAGGAAATACTGCCGGCAGACAATGGCTATATTATGTCCGGAGTTACCAGGCTCGCCGAGCCAAACGGGGATTTTCTAATAGCAAAGGTAGGAACAGACGGATTTGTGGGAGGAGACACGGACCCTGTGCAGGAGCTCATACCTGCGTCGGTTACTGCTGTAGACCCGGAGGTCACCCCATTCTCACCAGTGCAGACCGATGTTTCATCACTTATAAATATCATAGCTGTTTCACCCAATGTAGAGACTCCGGACCTTGAGATCAACGTCATCTATAGAAATTAGCTGAAAATGCATAAAAAAATGACCCGCCGGATTTCGCATGCCCTGCGGCAGGGGCGAGGCGGGTCTATTATTGCCTATGACTTTATATTTTAATATAGGAAGTTCAGAACGATCTCTTCTACCTTCGCTGCATTCTCAGGCTCTTCTTCGAATACGAATGTACCGTGTGCGCTTCCATCCAGTATCTCAAGCATCTTGGGCTCCATGCTCTTCTCATACATATCGTTTGCAGCCTGTGCGGCATATTCATCCCCCTGGGAAGCTATGAAGAGTTTTGCCGGCACTATATCCCCTATCACGCTTATAGCAGAAATCCCCTCAAACTCATCAGGTGAAGAAAATGATATTACTCCGTCTATTCTTTCTCTTGACGCTACAACCAGGCTTGCAGTTCCTCCCATACTTCCGCCCATTAGATAGATAAGTTCAGGATCATACTGTTTTATATATTCAAGCGCAGCCGTAAGATCGATATCAAGCTTTGATACATCCTGCGTACCTCCAGATTTTCCATACCCCCTGAAATCATAGGTAAGGACGATGTAGCCATTTTCTTTTAGCATCCCTGCAAAATCAAACCAGCTGGTCTGGTCCGTTGGAGACATATGAGATAGTATGACCCATTTGTTTCCGCTGCCGAATATATTGCCATTCAGTTCTATACCATCTTCGGTCATAAATGTAACCTCGCCTTCCGCTGCCCCTGTATCTTCTTCTGCTGCTTCTTCAGTATCACCTTCACTACCTGCTTCAGGCTCTACGGCTGGCTCCTCCTCAGCATCATCTGCTTTTTCAGGCTCCTGGGTGACACTTTCTTCTTCAGCCTGTGCTTTATCTGATACCTCACCTTCCCTACAGCCCAAAAGCAATACGGAAAACACCATGAGTATTACTAAAATAGATATTAATACTTTCCTTATCATTTTTCTCCTTTGTCCTTTTTGTGTAATATTTAATTATAGGAAAAATTGAGAATATATTGAAGCATAAATAACTGACTTCTCACAAGAATGACTAATCTGCAATGATATCACTCACCTCGTCCATCGTCATCCCCGGCGCTATCCTGGAATCGTAAAGAATCCTTATTACAGCCCTGTCCATATCAGCATAGCTTCCCGTATCGGTCCATTCCTGGTAAAAGATACTGTCTTCATATTTATATGAATCATTCATCATCCCCAGACTCTGGGTCAGCTCCTCCCTTATAAGGTGTGAACGCTCCTCCTGGGTTATACCGTCAGTGGCAATAAGTATCCTGGCCCTGTACAATGCTCCGCTATCGTCCCACCAGGTCCAGAAAAAACCCATATTTCCCGGCACATAACCGGGTTCTATGGATGAGAACCGCTCCACAGCAGCAAAGTATATTTCAATATCGGGGTCCCACATAACAGTATCAAGCGCTATACCGTCAATTATAGAATTAAGCTCGGAGATCACTTCATCAACCGTTTTACTGTCTTTATCAGTTGGATCCCCCTTTATGCTGATCCCGATATCATCTGTCCATTTATGTATGACACCACCTGATTCTCCATACTCGGCGCCAAGGGCAATATCATAGAAATACTCTAATTCATCCTGGCTGTAGCTATTCTGCTGTCTCTCATCAAGGTTATCACGGCTTGTGCCGGCCCTGACACATCCGGCAAAAGAAATGAGGCCGGAACAAGAAAGTATTAAAACAAGAAAGCAAACAATTAAATTATTTTTTATTAGTTTAATCATATTTAATTACTCTACCTTTTTATTCAATAAATATTTACACAACACCTTTGCTAATACTTAGGAGATAAATTTTTTATTTATTAATACTGTATATAGTATAATAATTAAAATTATATTAAAGGAATTTTATGAAAATAAAAACAATACTCTATTTGTTGACCGCTCTTATTCTTGTTTGTATGGCAACTTCCTGCATTATCCTTGACCGGTCCAGGGTCACGTCTGAAGGATCTGACACAGATACCACTGAACAGGACATGGCCGCAGATGATGAAGAAACCGATGCTACTGATACGGAGACAGCTACATCAGGTAATGGAAAAGACAATGAAGTTGATGCTCTCTCGGACCGGATCATAGTTTCCGCTCCCCTGCCGGATCAGCTTATTGCTAGTCCCCTTATAATCACAGGAGAAGCAAGGGGCACCTGGTTTTTTGAAGCAACTTTCCCTGTAACCCTGCTTGATTCAAATGGTAAGATATTGGCTCTCCACTACGCCGCAACCGAAGAAGAATGGATGACTGAGGATTTTATTTCCTTTACAGCTACTATTGAATTCGACGATCCTGAAACCTCAACAGGTTTTCTCATATTGGAGAAAAATAACCCTTCAGATTTCCGTGAATATGATGCACAACTATTAATACCTGTCCGGTTTAGATAAATACTTCATAAGGGAAAAAAGAAAATATTCCCCTGGCCGCCGGTTCAGACTGGATACTGTCAACGGAACAGGCCTGCATTAAGTCAGGAGTTACGAGATCAGCTGAGCCTGTTACTGATTTACACCGATCTTCCAAACTCCTTTTTCGAGAAACGCTTCTATGGTCTGACGTTTTGCTTTATTTATCAGATTAGAGTGTGACACTTTATACTTTTTTGCATATTCAGCAAGTGTTATAATACTCGCACCCTCGAGATACGCAAGTCTTTTATAGTAGCTATTCGTAAGAGATTTGCCGACTATTTCCTCCATTATTTTTGTAGTGCCTTTTTTTTCAAACTCCTCAAATGCATTATAATACATTTCTCTATCAATGAATTTAATATTTATCGGCACAAAACCTTCTCTTATGAGCAGGTAATTATTCACTACCCTCCCAATGCGGCCATTGCCATCAACAAATGGATGCGTATGCTCAAATGTAAGATGCAGCAGAGCGATTCGTTTTATAATATTTTCATGGCTGCTCGCATTATAAGCCACAAGCATTTTTTCTAACCTTCCCACTACTTCTTTTGGGTCAGGTGCTATATGATTGCCAACCCTAACCCATTCATCATCTTTGCGGAATCTTCCAGCAATATCATCCCGGATATTCGATATAAGCATTTTGTGAAGCGACATAATAACCTCAAGAGTGAGTTCCTGCTCCTTGGCTCTTGTATCAATATAAGAAACTACCCGCGAAAGATTTTTAGCCTCGAATATTTCTCTTTCCGTTACATACCGGTCTAAGTGTATTTGCATAAGGATTTTTTCTGTTTCTTCAAGAGTAAGAGTGTTGTTCTCAATGGCATTAGAGTTATACACTTGCTCAGCAATCTCTGCTTCACTCAATATTTTTATAAGCGATTGCTTACCGGTGGATGCTCTATGATACCGCTCTCTTAAGCGACTTATTATATTAAAAACATGCAATATTTTTACCATAGTAATAGTATATATATTTTCACTCTTTTGTCAACAAAACCGTGAAAATTTGTAATAATACTGTATTTTTCACGGTTTTGAGCAAACATCCATACTATTGTGGGTCCTATGCGCCCCACGCCATAAATATAGATCACAGGTATCAATCTAAATAATTACTTAATAAATATCCTTCCATCACCTTTATCCACAATAAAAGAAGCTGATCTTTTATCAGTTGATATATCAGTATATTCTTTATCATCGAACCACCATGCCTGCCCCTGAATATTTCCGCTTGACTGGCCGGCAATCACATGATACTATTGCGTTGGTCGTTATATCGGATAACGTAATAACGGCATACATTGCAACGGCAAGCGTTATATTAGAATATTTTAAGATCCAGGGAGAAAATGAATGTCTGATAGAAAGAAAATAAAGAAATATTCTCCTCTTACGGAGACTACTTTTTATATACTGATAGCCCTCCTGGAGCCCCTTCATGGCTATGGGGTCATGCAGAAAGTTGAAAGGTTGAGCAGCGGAAGGATAAAGCTTGGCCCCGGCACCTTATATGGAGCTCTGGGCAACCTTCTTGAAGCTAAGATGATAGAGCTCGAAAGTGGTAATGGGACAAATAATAGAAGAAAAGTCTACCGTATAAAAAACCTCGGTATCAATATGATCGAATATGAAATAAAAAGGCTTGAGGAGATGCTTAAAAACGGAAAGGACCTCATCAGAAAGAAAGGTTATTAAAATGAAAGAGGCAGGGACAAAAAGAGTCATAAGGACTTTTTTTGCATGGCAGGAAGAAAAAGAAGGAAAATGGCTGGCCGGTATGTCAAAAAAGGGATGGCACCTGGAGAAGGTGGGCTTTTTTAACTATACATTCAAAAAGGGAGCACCCCGTGATTATGTCTATGAATTTGATTTCAAGATCCTGGGGAAAAAGGACTTTGAAGATTACAGATCCACATTTGAAGATGCGGGATGGAAATATATCGGAAGCTTCGGATCATGGTATTATTACAGGGCTGATAGTTCCAGAGACCCGGATAGAGCGCTTTACAGCGATAACAGGTCAAAGATGGAAAAATACAAAAGACTTCTCATATTCCTGGCCGTAATATCGGGCCCGGTAATGATGTGGGGCCTGCCCAATCTTTATATGAGAATGATAGATATGGCTGATGACAGTGTGCTCAATAATCCGGTATTGTTTAATATCTATCTTCCCTCAGTCATAATACTTACCCTGGTGGAAATATTGGCAGTTTATGGCATTATCAGGATAATGATGGTTATAAACAGGCTGAAAAAAAATATAAAGGAATAGATAACTCATTTTAAAATCATATTAAAGGAATTTTATGAAAATAAAAGTAATTTTCAGATCCTGCTCCGGATCAGCTTGATTCTTCTTTTAATTATTCTATTACATCCTGCAATGTAATATTTTCAGGAGACTCTGAGGCCCATATTTCTGACAGAGTAGTCGCAGGTTCGGGCTGGCTATTATCAACAAAATCTTCAAGGCTTGGTCCGGGACCCTGCTGCGGACTTGACGGCCGGACATCACCTGACCCTGAACCTGTGAATAAAAAGTCCAGCCCTATTCCCTCAATAGCTGCCGCAATAAGCAATGCCACCACAAACCAGAAACAGTCACTTCTTATATACTCCGAGAAACTGCTGCTTCCTGAGCCTGCACAGTGCTCGACTATCTTTGCACCAAGGTTATATATAATCGATAGCTCCATATTATTTTGCCTTTTCCTTTGATGCTAAAATATTGAATACATGCAGTGTCTTGAAAAAATATGTTTCTTTATCTTTTAATAATTTTCTGCATCCGGGCCTCTTTCTCAGCCAGGCAAGCAGGCCATATCCATCTATAGCCAGTACAGCTATCAGAAATGCTATAAAGATCCACGGCGTTATGATCCCGCCGCCTATTTTTAATAAAGCCTTTGAGCCATTTGCATAATAGGAATTTAATAATGCATGTTCTACGGAAACCCAGATAAAAACCAATGCAGGTATGGCCCATACCCATTCTCTCCCTGCTTTCTTTCTGATATATAGAGCCAGCCCCACAGCCATTCCTATAAGCCCTGTGGATGCCGCATGGCCGATATATCCAAATACCCTGCCATCTACCATTATGCCAAGGGCATCGGGGAAAAAATATAATCCGCCTATATGTGGACCATAGGTAAACGGAAAGCTTATTCCCTCCCAGAAAGTCTTTTCGATAATGCCGAACCCGGATCCGGCAAGAACAGATAATACCAGGAAATCAGAAGCATTTGGCATCGATCTTCTTTTTTTGTAGAGGAAATACACTGCCAGCGCAACCGGTATAAGCTTAAACAATTCTTCCGCAGGGCCGACTACCCAACCGCTTATAAATGCGCTTCCCGTATTGGCGCCAGCCATGCTCATTAATTTATATAAGAGAAAAGCGAGTCCCCCGCTTATCACTATACCCTGCAAAAAAACAGAAAGCAGTCTTTTCCAGCCGACCGTCCTTGTAAAGATAGAGAGTATCAGTATCTCTGTTAAAAACCAGGTCTCGATCCAGAAATAATATTTTCCCTTCACTATAAAGTAGATCAAGAGAAAAATAATACCAGCGGCCCATATCCATATGAACCATTGTGGGATTCTTCGAAGTTTTAAACTGTTACTAATAATTGATTTAATT
>CAYRTF010000016.1:0-6635 GCA_964427165.1 uncultured Actinomycetota bacterium
ATTATTATATATATTAATATTATATAAGGAAGTGTTTTATGACAGTGAAAAAAAGACTTAGTATTTATTTCCGTGATTTTGGTTACAAGGTTATAAGAGTTAAATATTTCATTATGATCGTAGTGGCACTTATTATGGAGATCACCACTCTTCTGGTCTTCCTTTTAAAAAGCGAGAATATACTTGATTTTGAGCTCTTCACTATTGCCATACTGTACGGTATTACAAGCTCTATCATGGTAGTGCTTGCCATCGGGGTGCTCGTGCTTATGAAAACTGATAAAAAGCGCGATAAAAACAAGATACAGACACTACAGGAATTCAAAAGAGACTACAGGACGCTTACACGCGATCACTCATATGAAATAAATGACCTTGTCGCTAAATTTGACACTGAGAACTCGAGCATTGATGCAAAGATAGAATACGCAATATTGCTGGAAGAAAAATATGATAAATTTCTTGAGGAATTCTCAAATTTAAAGGTCCCATCTTTTCTTGAGTATGCATGCAGGTGTGAAAACGATCACTTAAGCAAGGAAAAGGATTTTTATAATGGATTTTCTAATTTATCTAAACGGGAGTTCTTGAGTAGTTTAAGCGTGCAGTCAGAGATAGCACATATGAATTTCCTAAGAGAGCTTAATAGGCTCGAAAAGAACCTGCAGCTTATAGTGTAGCTCTCCGATTACTGCCTGATGCCTTTTTTAAAATTGCGGATAATAAAGAATATCCTTATTGTTGCATATACCATAAGCACTGCCACAATAGTTAGAATGACAAGAAATGGCAAATCTATACTGTCCCTATTCTTGCCTTATAAGTTCTTCAGCTATCTGGACAGCATTCAGGGCTGCGCCTTTTCTCAGCTGATCCCCTACGACCCACATGCTTATTCCATTCTCGGCAGACAGGTCCTTCCTGATCCTTCCTACATAGACATCATCATTGCCTGAGGAATCAAGGGTTGTAGGATAGATCCCGTTTATAAAATCATCTTTCAGGACTATGCCTTCAGCTTTCTCAAAAGCTTTCCTTATTTGCTCTATAGAAACCGTGTCTTCGGTTTCTATCATAACTGATTCTGAATGAGAAGTCATAACAGGCACCCTTACCGTGGTAGCAGATATCTTGATACTGTCATCCCCCATGATCTTATGTGTCTCGTATACCATTTTCATTTCTTCTTTTGTATATCCATTATCATAAAATACATCTATATGGGGAATAACATTATTTGCTATCTGCACAGGGAATGTCTTAGGTATGACCCTGCTATTTTTATTGCATATTATTTCCCTGAGTTGATCTTCAAGTTCTGTCATGCCGGTTGCGCCTGCTCCAGATACAGACTGGTAAGTAGACACTACTATCCTTTTAACGGGAGAAATATCATATACCGGCTTAACAGCAACTACCATTATGATGGTCGTGCAGTTAGGATTGGCTATTATACCCCTGTGGCCGTCTATATCACTGCGGTTGACTTCAGGCACAATAAGCGGAACATCATCATCGAGTCTGAACGCGCTGCTGTTATCAACAACTACTGCTCCACTGTCTACAGCATATTTTGCATATTCTTTTGATCTTGAAGCTCCCGCTGAAAACAGGGCTATATCAATACCTTTAAAAGAATCCCTGCTGAGCTCCCTGACTTCGATCTCTTCACCTGCAAAGCTGACCCGCTTTCCAGCTGAACGGTGCGAAGCAAGAGGTATGAGGTTCTTGATGGGGAATTTTCTTTGCTCTAAAATTGAAAGAAAAACTCTTCCCACTGCACCTGTTACCCCCGCAATAGCTATATTGTATTCTTTGCTGCTCATTTAAATCACCTGTCTGCTAAAAATCTATTAAAAAAATGATGATGGATATATTAAAACAATATTATTCTAAATACAAGCAGACGAATTACTTTCTTTGGATCTATATAATGCAATATCATTACTGCAGTTTTTAAATAGCGAGTTCCGCTGCTATATTAACCGCGAACAGCATCAATCAATATCAAAACCCTGGTGAAGGACTTTTACGGCTTCCCTTGCACTTGCTTTCCTTATAACACATGAGATCCTGATGGGAGATGTTGAGATCATCTCAATATTTATTTGCTTCCCTGCAAGCAGCTCGAACATCCTCGCAGCCACACCCGGATGGGTCTGCATCCCTGCACCGACTATTGATATCTTCGATATATCCGGATCTATTTCTACATGCTTTTGATCAAGTTCATCAAGGACCCTTTTTGCAATTGAAAGATCCTCATTTTTTATAGTTACCGATATTGATGCCTGATTTTTTTCACTTACATTCTGTACGATAAGATCAATATTTATATCATTTTCTGCAAATTTCCTGAAAAGCGAAGCTGCTATACCGGGTTTATCTTCAAGTTTAAATATAGATATTTTCACTTGATTGGTATCATAGGTTACACCGGTTATTAAGGGTTTTTCCAATCTTTTGTCTAATTTTTTCTCATTCATTACCCAGGTCCCTTCATTTTTATTAAAACTTGATCTCACGTGAAGCACCACATCATGCTTTTTTGCAAACTCAACAGCTCTCAGGTGAAGTACTTTTGCACCAGAAGACGCAAGCTCAAGCATCTCGTCATATGAGAGGGAGTGCATCTTTGCCGCTTCTTCAACAAGATTTGGATCCGTTGAAAACACACCGTCAACATCAGTATATATCTCACAATAATCCGCCTTCAGTGCTGATGCCATAGCAACAGCTGTAGTATCAGAACCGCCTCTGCCCAGTGTGGTTATGTCTCCTTCACTATTGCTTCCCTGAAATCCCGCGATTATTACAATATTTTCCTTTTTTAATTCTCTGAGGACACGGTCCGCCTTTATATTAAGTATCTTAGCATTTGAATATGTATCATCCGTGAAAATACCCGCCTGTATACCTGTAAGCGATATGCACTTATGACCTTTTTTGTGGATAGCCATTGAAAGTATGGCTACAGATACCTGCTCCCCTGTCGAAAGCAGCATATCCATTTCCCTCCTCGAGGGATCGTCTGACACTTCAGCTGCAAGATCAATAAGCCTGTCCGTCGTATCCCCCATAGCCGATACTGTTACTACCACATATTTGTCATCTTCTTTAGAAGCTATGATGCGGTCAGCCACCCTCCTTATTTTATCAGCATCACCTACTGAGGTCCCTCCAAATTTCATTACGACTATTTCTTTTTTTTCTTTCATTCTTCCTGCATGTAAAATATTTGCTCAGGACCATATAATTGTAATAAAATACAGCCACTATTTAAAAAAGATTATTATACATACTAATCACAGTCAAGGCTATTAAAATCTTTAACTTTCTTAACTGTTCTTTTTACTCTTTACAAAATTCCCGCCGCCAGTTTATTTGGGTGCTCCGGCAGCAGCACTTCCTGCTTTGGCAAGTTCATTGTATTTCTCATATTTTTCAATGGCATCCTTTTCTGCCCTGGTGAAAAGATCCTCGGCTATTTCGGGGAAAGCCTTGGCAAGCGAAGCATATCTTACTTCTCCCATCAAGAAATCCCTGAATGAGTCCTTCGGCTCTTTAGAGTCAAGGATAAAAGGATTTGTGCCGCTATCTTTTAACAGCGGATTGTACCTGTAAAGGTGCCAGTAACCTGCGTCCACAGCCTGTTTTTCCCTTAACTGTGTCTTGCCCATACCAATATATATGCCATGGTTTATACATGGTGAATATGCGATTATAAGTGATGGGCCCTTATAGCTTTCCGCTTCCTGGATAGCTTTCAAGGTCTGCCTCTGGCTTGCACCCATTGCGATCTGTGCCACATACACATAACCATAAGTCATCGCCATGAGCCCGAGGTCCTTTTTCTTGACCTTCTTCCCGGAAGCCGCAAACTTGGCCACTGCTCCCATCGGGGTTGCCTTTGAAGACTGTCCGCCGGTATTTGAATAAACCTCCGTATCATATACCATTATGTTTATATCTTCACCGGAAGCAAGTACATGGTCCAGCCCTCCATAACCTATATCATAGGCCCAGCCGTCTCCGCCAAATACCCATATGGATCTTTTGACCAAATAATCCTTAAGGTCAAGCACCTTTTGCCTGATGGCATCAGCACCGGTATCCTTTAAGCTGTCATTTAGGAGTTCAAGAAGCTTTTCACTTGCATTCCTGCTTGCCTGCCCATCCTCCTTGCTTGCTATCCATTCATTTATGGTTTCCTTTATCTTTCCGTCTATATCTGCTGCCGAGAGTTCTTTTAAATACCCTTCGATCTTATTACGTATCTGCTTTGTACCTGTTGCCATGCCAAATCCATATTCTGCATTATCTTCAAACAATGAATTCGCCCATGCAGGTCCCTGACCTCTGGAATTTGTAGTATAAGGTGCCGATGGAGCAGAACCTCCCCATATCGATGAACAGCCTGTAGCATTAGCGATCACCATTCTCTCACCATAAAGCTGTGTCACGAGTTTGGCGTACGGAGTCTCTCCGCAACCAGCACATGCACCTGAAAACTCAAATAATGGTTTCTTAAACTGGCTTCCCTTTACGGTGTCTGCGGACATAATATTATCCTTAACAGAGACACTGGTCGAAAAATTCCAGTTCTGTACCTGTTTTTCTTGTGAATCAAGCGGTTTCATGATGAGGGCCTTCTCCTTTGCGGGACAGACATCAGCGCAATTTCCACAACCCGTACAATCCATCGTACTTACCTGTATCCTGTATTTAAGACCATCGAAACCTTTTCCCCTGGCCTGGATAAGCTCAAAACCTTCCGGTATCTTCTTAGCCTCACCTTCATCCAGCAGTACCGGCCTTATAGCTGCATGCGGACAAACATATGAGCATTGATTACACTGTATACAATTTTCTTTTTGCCATTCGGGCACGTTTACAGCTATCCCCCTCTTTTCATAAGCAGACGTTCCCTGGGGGAATGTCCCATCTTCTGCCCCTACAAAAGCACTTACCGGTATCGAATCGCCTTCCTGGCGGTTTGATACTCTCAGTATATTCTTTATATAATCCGGTTCCTGCGCCTGCGCTACATCAGCTATCTCTTCTGCATTTTTCCAGTCCTCCGGTATCTCTACTTTTTGTAATGCACCTATACCCTTGTCGACAGCATCATAATTCATCTGTACTATCTTTTCGCCTTTTTTACCATAGGTTTTCTTGATAGCTTCTTTCATATATTTAACTGCCGCCTCTAAGGGTATGACTTTAGACAGGTTAAAGAATGCTGCCTGCATTATCATATTGATCCTGTTCCCGAGCCCGATCTTCTGGGCGATATCTGTAGCATCTATGATGTAGAATTCAATATCATTTTCCGCCAGGTATCTCTTCATGGAAGCAGGCAGCTTATCGCCGAGTTCTCCAGCTTTCCACTGGCAGTTAAAAAGGAATATCCCGCCTTTTTTAAGGCCCTTAAGCATATCGTATTGGTTTACATAGGATTGATTATGACATGCAGTGAAATCAGTTTCTGAAATAAGGTATGTAGATTTTATCAGGTTCTTACCAAAACGCAGGTGCGATACTGTAAGCCCCCCGGATTTCTTTGAATCATATGCAAAATAACCCTGTGCGTACATGTCTGTATTATCACCGATTATCTTTATGGCATTCTTATTGGCGCCTACTGTGCCGTCTGAACCCAGACCCCAGAATTTGCATTTTATGGTACCTTCGGGCGAGGTCTCGATCTGCTCTCTTATCTCAAGGGATCTATGTGTTACATCATCATTGATCCCGACAGTAAACCCGTCTTTTGGTTTATCTTCTTTTAGATTGTCAAATACTGCCTTTATCTGGCTGGGAGTAGTATCCTTTGAACTCAGTCCATACCTTCCACCCACTATTGCCGGTTGCCGTCCGGTATTGTAGAATACATCCTTAATATCCAGATACATCGGCTCTCCAGGAGCTCCGGGTTCTTTTGTCCTGTCAAGGACCGCGATCCTCTTAACTGTTTCAGGAAGAACATCAAGCAAATACTTTTTGGAGAATGGCCTGTATAGGTGCACCTTTATAAGTCCAACCTTTTCTCCAAGCTTATTAAGATACTGGACCGTCTCATCAATAGTGTCTGTTACCGAACCCATTGCGATTATTATATTTTCTGCATCTTTTGCGCCAACATAATTAAATGGCTTATAATCCCTGCCAGTAAGCTTGCTTATCTGTTTCATATAGTCTGCTACAGTATCCGGCAATGAATCATAGAAACTGTTTGAGGCTTCCCTTGCCTGGAAAAATATATCAGGATTCTGGGCGGTACCCCTGGTGACAGGATGCTCGGGATTAAGTGAACGCAGCCTGAAATTCTGAAGGGCCTCCTCATCAAGCATGTTTTTAAGGTCTTCATATTCTATGGTTTCTATTTTCTGGATCTCATGAGAACTTCTAAACCCATCAAAGAAATGGACAAACGGTACCCTGGACTTTATCGAGACCAGGTGGGCAACACCGGCAAGGTCCATTATCTCCTGTATGGAACCTGAAGCAAGCAGTCCAAAGCCGGTCTGTCTTACGGCCATAACATCTGAATGATCACCAAATATTGACAAAGCATGCGTTGCCACTGAACGCGCACTTACATGAAATACACCCGGAAGCAGCTCCCCTGCTAT